>JAGVIM010000143.1 GCA_020056045.1 Nanobdellota archaeon
GTTGCTGAAATGGCAAATGATGACTTAGATGGTTTTTTAGGATTGTTTGGGTTAGAAGATCCCAAAATATTAGAATCAAGTCAAGGAACACAAGTTATTGATTGTAATACTCAATCAAGAGAACAATATAGAGCTGTTCTTGAAAATTTTGGGGACGGAGAAAATCCCTTAAATCCTGAAGATAGAAGAATGTTTAAATTTTCTGCAAAACCTGTTGATTTATCTGGAGTTTTAGATACTAAGAGATATGAATTATTAATGTTTGCTGGAAAAGGATGTTGGGGAGATGTTTACAAAGCAAGAGATAGGGCAACAGGAGAAACTGTTGCACTGAAAGTTCTTAATCCAAGTGAAGTTGCAAAAAGACAAATGGAAGAAAATAAATTAACTCCATTTAGTTCAATTACAAAAGAAAGTGGGCTTGCTGCATGTAGACATGTTGTTCCTAGTTCTTATGAAATTGATGAAAAAGGAACTCCTTATGTTAAAATGCCTTATTATCAAAAAACACTTGCTGAACAAATAGAACCTTGCAATCATAGACTTTCTTTAGATAATGGACTACCTCTTGAAGATATTTTAAAATATATGGGAGATATTGCTCTAGGACTTTCTGAAATGCATACAATAAGAAAAAAAGTTCACAGAGATTTAAAGCCAGATAATATTATGATTGATGAAAAAGGAAGAGCAATTATTAATGATTTAGGAACAGCAACCTGTGCTGAATTTGGATGGCTTGAAAGAAAATCAAAAGATAGTAATAGAGGTCATATTTATACAAGAGCTCCTGAAGGATTTACAGGAAAAGACCCTGATAAACAATATGATAATTATGCATGGGCATGTCTTGCCTATAGACTTTTTACTGGAAAATATCCTTTAGAAGATGAAATTGATAATTCAAAAGATCCTGCTAAGTTTTTTGAACAATTAGGAAAAGAAGGTGTTGATAAACTTCTTCAAAAAAAAGTAAGAAAAAATATTCCTAGAAAATTAAGAAAAATAATTGGAAAAAATCTAAGATATAGTGCTTGGGAAAGAAATAGAGACGGAGAAGAACTACATTCAGAACTTAAAAGAACAATTGAAAATATGAATGGATGGAAAGTTCTTAAGAGACATGCTAGAAATGCAATGATGTATGCTGCTTTACCTGTTGGAATGCTTGCTCTTATGGCTTATAATATTGAAACTCATGAACCTTTAGATTTGAAAATGCCTCAATCAACAATTCATGGAGTTTTATATCCAAATCAAAAATTAGAAGATCAAATAGAATTTGAATCAGAAGAAATTAAAGATTTACCAAAAGCAACTGGAGGCCTTTTAATGGGGAAGGGAACAAAATATGCAAAAGCATGTACTAATAATAGAGTTATTGCTTATTTAGTTAAATGTCAATGGCAAGCTCAAACTAGTCTTGGGGGAATGAGAAGCCCACAAATTTATACTGATAATCAATTTAATGATTATACTGCTTCAAGACATTCAAAAGGAGAAACAGGGCCGGATTCAAGTTATCCTGGGCAGCCTTGGAATATTTGGGCAAAATCAATTGAATATGCATTAACACAGGCAAAACATGATGGAAAAGTTGATCTTGAAGATGTTTGTGCTATTTCAAGAGTTGGAATAGAAAAAGTTGATGAAGCTAAAAGGATTTCAAAAAGTTTTGATTATTCTATTTACAGAGATGCAAAATATGCTGGTGGAGAATATGTTATTCCAAGAGATGAAAAAAGATTTATTGATACTTGGATAAGTTATTTTCATTCAGATGTTGATTAATTGTTTTCAAAAATCTCACCTAAAATAGGGCTTGTTCCTGTTTGTATTAATCTAAACAATTCTCTTATGAAAGAATAGACAACTGCATTTTTTCCTTTTGAGGTTTCAATTTGTTTTAAACATTTTCCAAAAGGAAATTCATTTTTTAAACTATTTATCTTGTGAATTGAGTCAATATCTTTTTTATAATAGGCATTTTCCATTAAAGCAAAATAATCTTCTAGATTTTTCAATAGAATATGTTCTTTTTCTGGTTTTAGCTTGTTTTCAAATGCATATTTGTACATATAATAATAAGTATGTTCTATATGCATAAGAAAAGTTAAAAGTTCCCATTCAAAGTTTATTGATTTTTGATATTTTTCTTTTATTAAAAGCCTTCTGCAGAATAAAATAAATTTATCACAGTTATTTTTCATTTCTTCAAGTTCATTAAAATTTGAAAATTTTCCTTTTGAAAAATCTTCTGTTGCAGTTGTTTGAGTTTCAGATATTATTAAAAATACTTTTTTTAGAATAACTTCATATTTTCCACCTTCTGGCTCTGAAATATTTTCAATTATACATCCATTTTCTTTTATATCTGTAACTTCAAAACCTAATAATAGTTTATTTGTTATTTTCTTTATTTCTTTTATTAAATCCTTTTTAGAAGTTTTAACAATTATCTTATTGAAGCCTTTTCTATACAGATGAGTTAGGATATTCTGAATATCTTTTTCATTCTTATCACTCATTTCAAGAGTTATCTCTTTTCTCTCTTTAACTTCACTTCCAATTATCAGGCTATGTTCAGATTCATCTACATTAATTGTGTCTCCTTGCTTTAATTTTTTCTTTTCAACCCATTGTTTAGGAAGATAAATAGTATATCCTCCTCCGCCTTGTTTGATTAGTTTACGTTCCATTTTTAAATGCAAAAATTTATACAGTTTATATTCGTGTTTATTAGGTATAGGGGAACAGGACCTGACGAATCCCGGACTTGATCAGGTTAGCAGGATTGACTGACCTTCTTACATTGTATAAATATTTTCTTGCCCTCCTTTTATTAATGGAGCATTTTCAAACTCTTGTTTAGATAATAAGACATATTTGTAAACGGACTTTATTAAATCGTTGCTTCTTGAAAAATTTGTATTCCTAGTTTTTTCATAATAAGTATAAAGAATGACCTTAATTCCATAATTATTTAATTCTCTTATAGCTGGAATAAAATCACTATCGGACGTAACTAAAATTACTTTTTTTATTTGAGGATAATCTAAAGGTATTTTCATTAAATCAATAGTTATTAAAACATCAATGTATTTTTGTCTGAAAATAAATTTTCCATCAATTTTTAGCCTTTGACATCTACCTTCCCTTATAATAAACTCTTTATTTTTTTGTAATTTTTTTAAGAAATTATCATATCCTTCTCTCTTAATATTCTCTTCTTTAGTTGAAGGATTACTTTGAAATGGCGGGGCATTATAATAAAATATCTTTTTGTAGTATAAGTTCTGTTTTTTAGATATATTTTTAGCAAAACTTATCCTATCAAATTTTATTGGTTTGCCTTCTCCAAAATGTTTACTAAGTTTGTATATAAAACCCTCATCAAGAAATATTAAAGACTCATCCGGCAACCTTTTAGGATCACCGGGGAGCATATTAGTATTATCAATAGTTTTGGATATATAAAGTTTATTGTTTTCCGTACTAGCTTAGGTTTCTGAAGCTTTTTGAACTATATACTCGAGAACCATAAAATATTTAAAGTATA
>JAGVIM010000040.1 GCA_020056045.1 Nanobdellota archaeon
AGAATTCTGAAGTAAAATTAAAATTTTATCTGACATCAGTCAAGATAAAATTTTCAAGGTTTATAATTATTATCTATAAAAATAAAATGGTATGAATATAAAAGCATCGCTTGATGGATAGATTACCTAACTATTATTTATAGATCCCTTCAGAAAGCCGAGCTTATTTTATACCCCTATAATCAAAGATTCATTATGTCCTAGAAATCCAAATGCACTTGCCATCACAATTTTTGAGTCTAATTTTCTTGGTCCTTCTCTTATATAATCTAAATCACAGGGTAAAAATTTTTCCCAACCCTTTTGATTTTTATGATAACTTTCATCAGTATCTGGATGATCTCCTAAATTTAGTGTTTGATGAGCAAGTCCAAGTCTTGCACTTTCAAGTGCAACTATTAATCCTAAAACACCACAGGAACTTAAAGTATGTCCTATCATTGATTTTGTTGAACTAATTGGAATTTTGTAGGCACTATCTCCAAATGCTTTTTTTATTCCTAAAGTTTCAACTCCATCATTATTAGGTGTTGAAGTTCCATGAGAATTAATATATGCAATCTGTTCTGGATTAACTTTTGCCATTTTCATTGCTCCTTTCATAGCTCTTGAAATATATTCAGCATCTAATCTTGGTGCTGTTACATGATTTGCATCAGAATTTCCACACCAACCTAATAATTCTCCATAAATTGTTGCTCCTCTTGCTTTTGCATGTTCCATTTCTTCTAAAACAATCATTCCAGCTCCTTCTCCAATAACAAAACCATCTCTATCTCTATCATATGGTCTTGATGCTCTTTTAGGATCATCTTTTCTTCCTGAATTTGCACCCATTTGACCAAAACTAGCATATATCATTGCAGCAGCAGATTCAACAGTTCCACCACAAACAGCTATATCTATTTCCCCACTTCTAATACTGCTTCCACCAAGTCTAATTGCAGTATCTGAAGATGCACATGCAGTTGATACTGAAAAATTAGGGCCGTGTAATCCATAATGTATTGACATAAATCCAGGAGATGAATCTGGTAGAGCTTTCAAACATAAATTTAAATTTACTTTTGAAATCCCATCTTTTAACAATCTTCTATACTGTTCCTCAACTTCAACAATTCCGCATAATCCATGTCCAATTATAATTCCTACTCTTTCTCTTTCTTCATCTCTTATTCCATTTAAAAAACCTGATTGAACTATAGCATCATTACCTGCTTCAAAAGAATATTTAACAGAAGGACCTAATCTTTTAACTTCTTTTGGATGAATTCCAATTCTTTCAGCATTAAATTTATAGTCCTCTGGAAATAAAGAACCCAACTGACTATAATAATCTTTTAAAAATTCGAGTCTCGGAGCAACATTTTCAACAGAGCTAACTCCCCGATACAAGTTGTCCATCATAGTTTTAACATTATCAGGAGTATTATTTGCAAAAGGTAATGTTACCCCTCTTCCTGTAATTGCAATTCGTCTTTCCATATTTAAAAATTAAAAACTTAGTTTATAAGAATTATTGTCCAGATTAATATGGATTAAGAATATAATCAATTGCTTCCTCAACACCATAATCTCTACCATGTTTTTTAATAACAGCCCTTATACTTGAAAGATCAGAACCCTGAGTAATAAGTGGCATTTCACCAAAAGAACCAAGTCCAAGATTAGTAATTAATGAATTACAAAGACACCCTCTTCTAATAGTATCTTCTATTTTCCCTCTTTTTTTATTAATGTAGACTTCTTTTATTTCTCCAGGACAACGTAAGTTTATTTTGTCTCCATCTAAATAAAGTTCAGCAAGATAACCAAGATCACATCTTCGAGTTCTTGCATCATACACAGATCTTTCTGAAAGAGTTTCTGGAACTTGTAAAACATTAAATGGAAACCCGCTTGTTGATACTCTTGGATCTTTAAATACTGCTCTATATACAATTTTTCCATCTACAATTTCATCAAGTGTTTCATCCATTATTATATTTAGTCCTCTTTCTCTGAGTTCTGGACTAAGTCCAGACTGTCTACACCATTCAAATAATGAACCTACTTGAACTCCAACAGCTCCTTGTACAATTACCACATCTCCTTGTACTCTCACAACTCCTTCTTCTTGAGCTTGTTTTAACTTATCTGCATAACCTCCAGCACGCCAAAATTGTTGTCTATATCCATTAGCTTGTTCATTTTTATCAAGTATACGGCTAAATTTCTCCAAATCCATTGCATCTTTGGGGCCATATTCTGGTTCTCCCCTGGAAGTTAATTCTCCACTTCTACAAGGAGCACTATGCCCTCCTCCTATGTCTTTTTCACCTACATACCCATCTGCATCAGGCACTGCCTTTGCTCCAAGATGGTTTCCTTCAATACCAATAAAAAAAGGTCTGTCTAATTCAGGACAATTTTCAAAAATATTTTTTGGATCAAACTTCATAAAATAAGTTTCTTTAGTTTCTCCAACAGGTATTTGAATTGTTGCACTTTCTCCAACAGAAAATCCATCTAAAACTTTTGAAAATCTGCATGGAAATCCAGCACCAATTAAAGTAGCATCAACTCCTGCAAGCATTGCACCATAGACAGAAGGTAAAAAAGGCCATTGGATTTTATATAAATAATTTATACCAATAGGATTATCATGTCCTTCTTTAGCGAGAAATACTTCTACAAAATTTGCTGCAATAATCAATTTTTCAAGATCTTTATTTAATGTTAAAACTCTATCACTATCCTGATTAAACCCTGGAAATGGTGAACTGTGATATCTTTTTTCAGAAGGTTTTCCCCCTTCAATAAAATATTTATCAATGATTTCTCGAGCTGTTTCTTGATCTGGAAATTTACTTAACGCATGTCTTATTTTTCCACTAGGGTCTCCATTCTGAAGTCTCCTTACCATTATTTCATTAAGTGCAACTCCTGAAACAACACCCAATACTTTTCCATTTCCTACAATGGAAGATTTTCTGGCTAAATTATAATCAGAAACACCTGCACCCATTCCAGCTTGTATAATTATCCATTCAAGTAATTTATCTCTATGTAACATATTTCTCATCTTTAGAAGAGTATTATATAACTTTTAAACATTATCCTAATTAAATTCATTACTAGAACCAAATAAAATTATCTAAGACTTTTTAAATATTTTAAATGAACCTTTGATTGAGGACTGTGTAATACCTTATTTCCCTTAAATCTGGTATAGATTAAAAGTCCTAAAGCTAAATTTTTTTGTTTTGATTTGAATACCCTTTTAATTCCATTTTTCCAGGAGTAAAAATTTTCATACATTTCATAAATTATTTTCTGAAGCTGATAGGCATTTTTAAAATTTTTTGGTTTAAATAAAACATGATCTCCATCATACAAATAAAAATGTTCCTTTCCTTTTGA
>JAGVIM010000098.1 GCA_020056045.1 Nanobdellota archaeon
GGTTTGGGGAGCTAGAAAGAGATATTTTGTTGAGTGAAGGTGTTTGCGGATTAAAGTTTAATTTGATTATAAGAAACCCCGATTTTATAGATTCTGCAGCAGGATATAAAATACCTGTTCCTTCTGAAGAGACTATTCCTGTTTTTGATAAATACAGATTCCTAAATCAGTTTGGAGATATTACAGACCCTGTGCAAGGAAGAGCTTTAATTAAAATTGCAGATAATGTTGAATCTGTTTCTTTTGATAGTTTTAGAAAAAGTCTAGATGATTCAGTTACAAAATTTAATGATTATATCGGTGATGATCCTTATGTTGTTGTATTTAGAAGAGAAGGAAAATCTAATCCTTGGGTTTATGATCTTATTCAAGAAAATCTAAAAACAAAGCCAGTGGATATAGTATTTTTAAAAGGTAATGAAGATCTTTTCAAATATTTTGACCAAGGAATAAAAAAATTTGTTGTTTTTGATGATGCAACATATACTGGAACCCAGTTAACTACTGGAGAGTTTGGTGGAAAAATCCTCTCGCAATTTAAAGATTGGGCACCTGCTAATATTGATCATGATAATCTTCCAAATGGGATAGAATATGTAGCAGTAACTTCTGCATATACTCAAAATGCCGCAGATGAATTTGCAAAATTAAATTCTATTTATTCCAGGAGGAATTTTAATTCTGTTCAAAGTGTCCTTATATCCTCTAAAAAAATGCAGACACTAGAGGAGGTATTAACTGAAGAAGAAATTTTAGAACTTCATCATTTTGGAATAGACCATACAGGAAAGCAAACATTAACATTTTTCTCTCATAAGGTTCCTGATGCAATATCATTGCCTGATTCAGTATATAATGCTATAGCTTTTAAAGATGGTTCAAGATATACGTTTGGTTCTGAACCATATAAATCTGATAGTGATTTTTATAAGTATTGGTTTGAACTGTTTTCAAAAGGATCTTTAAGAGTAATCTTAATCTTCAAACTTTCTATTGTAGAGTTTTCCTGAAGTAGAATATAATCCTTTTCTATTTTCAAGACCTCTTAAAAGTCTTTTAGGAATTCTCAGATATCCGCAATAAGCTCCTGCAATTCCTCCTGCAATGCTTGCTATTGAATCTGAATCTCCATCAGTGTTAGCACCCATTATTACACTTTTTTCAAAATCCATTTCATTCTTTTTTAAACAATAGAGAGCAAGAGCAACTGCTTCATGTCCATGCCATCCTTGTCCAAGTGTTTTTAATGCAGTGTCTGGACTGTAATTCTCAACCTGATTAATTTGCCTAATCTTTTGTGTAAAAACAGGAGATAAATCTTTTGTAAATTCTATTAATGCTTCAAGATTTCCTGGATCTTGTCCTTGTATTGCTCTTGAAACCAAGTAAGCATTTGCAATTGCAGAGGCAATTGAAGCTGGATTGTTATGAGTAATAACTGAAGAAGCTGTTGCAATTTCTTTTAATTTTTCAGGATTGTCATGATAGATTAATCCTATTGGAGCTGTTCTCATTGCTGCTCCACATCCTAGAGAATCAAGCCCGCTAGTTTTCCAAGATTTTGTCCTGCTTAGATTAAACAGTCCTTGCATGCAAGTATTTCCAGGCGCCCTGTCATTATCAGGAGAGTCTCTCCATTTCAAGAATTCTCTTGAAACATTTTCCATTATTTCATCTACACTATCACTTTTTGAGGCCAATAAAGCATCTGCTACAGCAAGAGTCATTTGAGTATCATCACTGTATGTTCCTTCAGAAAGATTTAGATCATTGTACCCATATTCTGTTATCCCGCTTCTTCCATAACTAGTTCTTATCTCATCAAGTGTAAGGAATTCAACAGGATATCCAAGTGCATCTCCAATTGCTAGACCATGGATGCAGCCTTGAAACCTATCAAACATTGTTTTGTCTTTCATATAATCTCCTATATAACTTAGTTTTTAAACCTTTTTATTGTTACTACTTTTAAGTAATTTAAATACTTAAAATAACTAGAATTATTTAATTCATTCTAACTTTGCTTCTTTATCTCCAAGAACAATCTGATTATCCATGTTCCATAATAATGCCATTGCAATCCTTTCAGAGCCTTCAAATAATTTGCTTGTTAAATATTTCTTTGTTTCTTTTTGAAACTCTTCTTTTGATTTTTTGGAAGATTCATTAGCAGATTTTCCATTTAATAATGATATTGATAGCTTGTTTGAGGGTTTAAGAAATGAAGCAGCAATACTATCTTTTAGGGGAGTTGCTTCTCTTTCTGAATCAGTATATATCATAAAAGAGTCAGAATAACCTATAAACGCTTTTGTTCCTTTTAGAACAGCATTTTTACCAAGTTTCGCAGCAGAGCTACATGATAAAGAATAAACAATTTTATCCCTTAATAATTCTTCATTTTCATTCATCATTATCAAATCTTCATCTTTATAACCGCAAATTGTCCAGTCGTTTCCATGTCCATTAAACAAGACAATTTTTGGATCTTGTTTTTTTAGATAGCTTTCAACATTACTTTTATTAACTTTATCTCCCTCTAAATTAATAAATTGAACTTTGATTGGATAACTTTCTTTTAAAATTTCCCTTCCAAAATGAAATAAATAGGAAGTAACTTTATCAGAATTCGGTTGAGTGATTAAACACTTTATCATGCTACCAAAATTGTATCTTTTCTACAATTCCCTCTTTTAATATCTTTAAATAATTAAGTTCCATACAAATTATCTTTTGTCCTATTTCATCCTCTTTTTTAACATGCTCTGCCATTTCTAATATTCCCATTGGGCTATCAGAAGAGTTTCCAACTGAGAGCTTTATATTTGAAGGAAGTTTAGAAGATAATATTCTTTGAAGAATTATTTCTTTGAGTTCAGGTTCAATTTTTATTCTTGATTCTTCCATGTTATATACTTATATAAGATTTAGTTTAATAAGCTTATTTAATATCTTTTCTCCAATTGCAGTTTCTTCCTCTATTTCAAGATATGCAATATCCCAACTAATTGGCTTCTTTTCAGGAGATTTTCCTTTCTCTTCAAGAACAAGTATAGTGTTCCTTCTTTCATTTAAAGGGAGATTTTGATAAACTCTCAAAAATCTTGCTTTTTCTTCTTCTTTCATAATTTTACTAAGAGATAAGCATTTAAAATCATTTCGGCATAGCAGAAATAAAATTATTGTAAGATTTTCAACTTAATCATATATTTCCCATTATATATATTTCAGCACAATAGTGTAATCACTACCCTGTAAGTACAAAACAAAAAGTTTATAAATACCTAAATCATAATTATTTCATGGAAAGACAAAGATCACACTCAAAAAGCAAAGGGCTTGTAAGCAAATTAATTGCTCCTGCATTAATCGGAGCTGCTGGGTTGATGGGTGCGGGGAAGGCACAGGGAGATTACATACAAGTTAATGGAAATTTTCCTAGTGGTCAAGGAAATTATGTTAGATTATATCATTTAGATGGAGGGGGGTTAGTGACTGATGGTTATGATGATGGAATTGATACACCTTATAGTGCTAGAGCTCCCCCAGTAGTTGATTTCTATTCAATTATCAGTGATACTCAACATCCTAAACTAGCTGAAGATAACAGAGATAATTCTAGCACATCTACTTATCATACTTTAATGCAAGGAAATACCTTAACTTATCCTGCATCTGGAAACTTAAGTTTTAATATGGATTTATTCAATGGCGATTTTGGTAGTTTACCAATTCTTGCAGATGTTTATAAAAATAATGAATTAGTTGTAGGAAATATTAATGTTAGAGATTATGCAGCTAATAATACTCAAGTCCCATTAAGTCTTGGAAGTAATAGTGATGTTTATAATATTGATGTTAGATTTGTTCCAGAAGGCGGAACACTTGGAATGCTTGGAGCAGGTGCTTTAGCAGCTGGTTCATTTGGACTTTATAATTTACTAACTAGAAGAAAAGAAGAATAAAAATTCTTTTTAGTTTAATCTTTAAAATTACTGATTAATAAAATTTATTTTTCTATAATTATTTTAATTAATATCCATAATCTATAAATTCATAGCTATTAGATATTTGACTTCCAATTTTGACTGCTTCTTTATTTTTAATTCCATTTGAAATTCCTACTTCTGCTGTTGTTGATCTAAGTTCTTGAGTATCATAGTAGCTAAATATTATTCTTCCATCATTATACAAAATTGCTTCTGAATCATAAGTCCCATCTGTCCATTTAAATACTACAAGATTGTCTTTAAAACAATATGAAGGAGTTCTTGTGGACTTACTCATATAAGGAGAGATTACATTGTTATTAGTTAAGGTTGCTGAATTTGGGCTAATTAAACTGCTAGTATAAGGACACGTTGAAGTAATTGATAGATATCCTAGCTTACAAACATATATCTGTCTATTCGTTAGAGGAATACTATAAAATTTAAAATCAAAAGGTAGAGTTACTTTATTTGCTCCTGATGTTGTAAAATCAGTTATTGTACCAAAACCTTTAGGGCAATTTGTAGTATCTAGAGTAGTTATATCAACCCAGTTATTATTATAATTATTAGTTCCTACAAATTGATAATCTCTAGGGCAATTGTCGAACTTTTCATCAGTCACCCCATCACAATTATTATCAACACCATCACAAACTTCTGTTGCACCAGGATGTACGCATTTTGCACATTTTGAATTAGCTGAACTAGAACAATCTAAACTTGATTGTCCCATTAATGTTGTAATACAGGGGAGTGCATCATTTGTGTAATCATCGTCAAGATCCCGATTATCCGGAACACAATTAGAACAGCCAGCAGGTTTTCCAACAGACTTAACTCCTGTTGCACCTGTTGATGCTCCAAATCCATCTCCATCATTATCAGGATACCACATTTCTTCACCAAA
>JAGVIM010000055.1 GCA_020056045.1 Nanobdellota archaeon
TCCCTCATTTATCTTTCTTAAGGTCTCAATTACCTTAGATCTTGATAATTTCATAGGGTTAACTATATCAGCCTTATGAAATAGTTTCGGGATAAGATAATAAAGGTTTCTTCAGAAACCTTTATAAATCAATTTTCTCAATAGAATTCTATGATTGAAAATAAAAAATCAAAAAAAACTGAAGAAAAAAATCCCAAAGAGGGAATGAAAAGTTTAGCTCAAGAATTAAAAGAAAGATTATTTAAAAGTCAGGAATTTGGAGATACAGAAATTGAAACAAAAAAGGAAATAAAGTCAGACTTGACTGATAAAGAAATTGAAGAACTTTCAGAAAAAATAACTGAAAAAGATATTATAGAAGAAAAGAAAAATGTAGATGGTAAAAAAGAAACTCTTATTCCTTTAGAAGATTACATAAAATGCGCAGTTCATTTAGGGACAAAAGTAATAACTCCTCACATGAGACAATTTGTTTACAAAAGAAGAGCAGATGGACTTGCAGTTATTAATACTGCTTTAATTGATGATATGTTAAGGGATGCTATAAAAGTTTTAATAAAATATGATCCTGAAAAAATTTATCTTATTTGTAAAAGAGAAGCAGGATGGCCTGCTGCAAAAAAGTTTGAAGAAGTAACAGGTATACGAACTTTTACAAAAAAATATACACCTGGAATAACAACCAATCTTATTTTAGAAAATTTCTTTGAAGCAGAACTTACAATGATCTGTGATCCTTGGATAGATAAGAATGCATTGACTGATAGTGGAAGATTAAAAAAACCAGTAATGGCCTTATGTGATACAAATAATTTTACGACAAATGTCACAAAAATAATTCCTTGCAATAACAAATCAAAAAAATCAATTGGATGTATTTTATACATTCTTGCAAGAGAATATTGCAAAGCAAAAAAAATTCCTTTCACTGCAACATTGATAGATTTTGCTGGTGACTTAGAATAAATAAAATTATTTGATCTAGTTTTATATTTAGAATAAATATTTCATCTTCTCAACTTCTTTTCTATAGCTATTAATCTCTTCAATTTTACTTCTCTAACTTTTCCATAAATTCCTGTCTTAATAAAATCACATCCAAATCCAACTGCAAGATCAGCAATAGTGTTGTCCATTGTTTCTCCGCTTCTGTGAGAAATTATTGTTTTTATATTATTTTTCTTTGCTATTTCAATAACTTGTTTAACTTTTAATAAACTTCCAATCTGATTTGGTTTTACAATTATTGCATTTATTGATCTCATTCTTATTGCCTTTTCAAATCTTTCAGGGTTTGTTGTTGTTAAATCATCTCCTACAACTAAACAATTTCTTCCTTTTGTTTCATAGATTAATTCTGCAAAACTTCTAAAATCATTTTCTTCAAAAGGATCTTCCATATAAAACATATTATATCTTTTTATTATTTTAGACATATAAGCTATTTGATCATTTCTTCCAAGTTCTTTTGAAATATTTTTATATAAATATCTAGAATCACTGTAAAAACTAGAACTTGCAACATCCAGTCCAATATCAACTTCCTGATTGCATTTATCATGAATATCTCTTTTAACTTTTTCCATTATTTCTAGAACCTCTTCATTTGTTTTGTCTGTTTCAAAAGCACCTTCATCATTTCTTTTTTTAAAAAATCCAAGAAGTTTTCCAGCAAGACTATATGCTTTATTATTTATTTCAAAACTCTCTTTAAATGTTTTACCATTTGCAATAAATAAAAATTCTTGAAAATCAGGTTTTTTTCCACCTTTTCCCTTACTGTGAAGCCCTCCCCCAATTGTATTTCCAATAGGTCTTGGCATTTTTAGAGTTTTTTTGATTTTAGCAGCAAATTTGGAATCTTCTGAATCTGAAGATTCAGAACTTGTTTGAATTATAAACTCATACAATTCTTTTCCATTTTCTTTTGCAAGCGCTTTCAAAAGCGAAGCTTCTAATGCAAAAAGAGAATTTCCCCCAATATTTTTTCCAACTAATTTTTCAATTTTATTTAAATCTTCAAAATTTTCAATATTAATTTCTTTAACATCTATCTTTTTAATAAATTCAATATCTCCTGCTAAATTTTCTGCATAACTTTTAACTTCATATTGCCCTGTTGATTTTCCAGCAGGAGCAGATGTTTTAAAATCTCCTTTATCTGTACCAACAATTACTTGAATTGTTTTCTGTTTTCTAGAATCTAAAACTGATTTTGCACCTATTTTATTTATTTTCATTTTACTTCCCTTTTTATTAATTTAATAAATAATGATTCCTAATAAATCTTTTGAATATAAATATTATTTCTAGAAATATCTTTGTCTTTAAGAACTAAATCTCTCCAGCTTCTTCACCAGCATCCTCAGAGACTTCTTCATCTTCAGGAGTAGCAAGTTCCATTATTTCTCCTTCTTCTTCAACTTCCTTTTCTTCTTTTTCTTCCCCTTCTTCAACTTCCTTTTCTTGAACTTTTTCTACTTTAACTTCTAATTTAGCTTGTTTTTCTAGTTTTTCCTTTATTTCTTCTTCAGAAAGTTTCTTTATTGTTCTTCCAGATTTTTTAGGTAAAGGTCTTTTAACAGTAATAGGAAGAACTTCTTCTTCTAGTTCTTTTTCAGCTATTTTTAATGTATCAAAATTTAATTCTTCTTCCTCTTCTTTTGAAAGTTTTAATAAAATAGGGGCATCCATAGCAAGTTGTAAACTTCTAGCTCCAAGAATTCTTGCGACTTCATATTTTGTAAATTTATCTTCAAATTTTTCTAGCATATTATTAGTTCTCTTCCCTTTTTCAAGGAATTTTAACAGGTTATTTTATGATTATAATATATACTTCAAAATATAGGTTTATAAATTATGCGGTTTACGATCTGTTTTCATTAGCCCATGCATATACTGATGCATGAGAGAGTATACGCGGAGTAAGATAATTTAAACATTCGTTAACAGAGACAATACCCCTATCCTGAAACTCTCTTCTTCTAATTTCATCAAATCCTATCTCTTCCATCACATATAATACCATTTTTTTACCATCTTCAGTTAATCTTTCTCCTGAACAATATCTTTGAGGATTCATGTCTGATTTGCTAAAAAATTCAAGTAGATCTAATGCATCAAATCCAAAATCTCCTAAACTGCTGACAGGAGCATCTGGATCAATTTCTCCATCTAGACCCAAAACATCTTTTAATATTCTGCAAGTATCATCTAAAGAACATCTTTTAATCTGAGAAACTAAATCAACCATTTTATTTCATTAAATGTTTAATTTTTTTATCAATATCTGGAAATACTTTATCATAAACTTTTTCAGCTTGTTCAACAATAGCATTCATTTCATCAATAGTTATTGAAGTTATTCCGCCTTTTTGCATAGAATTTATCATTTTTTCTTTCTTTCCAGATGAAATTCCCAAAGTTATTCTAGCATCTGCACAATCTTCTTCATCCCTTGTAGGATCAGCAATTATTTTATTTCCAAGTTTATAAAAAGTCATTGTAAATGGAACATGTTCTGTTAAAGGTAATGGTGTTTCTGTAAATTTGCCATATTCAACTTTTTCTTCTTTTTCATTATATTTTGGAAATCTTGCTACTCTTAATGCCGCAACAGCTCCAATTGCACTAGCATCCATAACATTTCCATCATCATTTATACAATAAATATCAATCATTATTGACCATACTTTTTCTCCTTCTTTAATGCATAATTTTTTCCAATCAACAAATTTACTTTCTCTTATTCCTCTATCAACAACTCTTGCAATTTCTATAGAATCCATTTGAGGAGGTCCTGATTCATATCTATCTCCTGCCATTGGACTAAATTCCATTGAAGTTACCATTGTTCCCTCATCTTCATGATCTGTATAAGGATCTTGAGTACTCATTTTTACACCAACAATAACTTCTGTTTTTCCTATTTTAACTCTAGCAGTTCCTTCTGCATTATTTGAAATTCCAGTTTCGATTTCAATATTTCTAAATTCAAAAGGCTTTCTTAAATCAAATCTTTTATCTTCTTTTAAAAGATTTAAAATTCTTCTTTTGTTAATATTTGGTAGGTCCATTTTATTTTGTCTCGTCTATTTTCTCTCCTTTTAATGCTCTCATTTGATAATCAAGTATTTTTTCACATGCAACTTTAGCTGCTTCAATAGCTTCTTTAAATCTAGTAGTTTGAATTCTTCCATCTAATTGTAAATGGGTAATTTCTTTTGTTCTTGAAGTCATTGTGAATGGAATATCTGTTGCACCTTCTCCATCTTCCCAATCTTCTTCTTCTTTTATTACATCAGTAACAATCTTATCATCTATTTTTCCAATTGAAACACTTGAAACCATTTCTTTCATAACAATTCCTGCTTGAGCAAGAGCCATTGCAGCAGCATTTATTCCAGCACATCTTGTTGAAGCATTTGCCTGTAAAATCATAATTTCAATATCAATAACTGTTGCAGGAAATCTTTCTAAATCAACAACAGCAGCAAGTGCATTTCCAGCAACCATTGAAATTTCCTTACTCCTTCTATTTGGTCCTGGTTTTGCTCTTTCAGTTACTGAAAATGGTAACATATTATAATTACATCTTATTATTCCCCTTTCAGGATCTTGCAGGTGTTGAGGGTGTAATGGTTTAGGTCCATAAACAGCAGCAATTGCAACAGTGTCTCCAAATGCAAATAATGCACTTCCATCTGCATTAGGAATTATTCCAATTTCAGCACGAATAGGACGTAATTCATCCATTTTTCTTTTGTCTGGTCTTTTAGTAAATGACATTTTATTTATTTCCCTCACCTAAAAATTTTTCCACTTTTTCAGTTAACCCGCTAGTAGAAGATTCTTCTACA
>JAGVIM010000070.1 GCA_020056045.1 Nanobdellota archaeon
ATATCTAAAGGTTTATAAAACAAATTTTCATAATCAAGACATTAAGATGAATAAAAAAATAACAAAGGAGGCAAAAAAATGGTAGAAGCAAGATGCATGAAATGTAAAGCACCAAAGGAAGTAAAAAATCCTGAAATTGTTCAAACTGCTAGAGGCGGCTACATGGCAAAAGGAAAATGTCCTGTTTGTAGTACAAACATGTGCGCTATGATGTCAAAAGACAATGCAGAAAAAGCAATTAAAGCTGGTGCAAAAAAATCATACTAAATTTTATTATTTATTTTTTTTAAATCTATTTAAAAAATTTAGTGTAAAAAAATGTTAATTAAAATTCATGAATCCTACAGAAAAATAGTTGCACTTTGTGATTCAGATTTAATTGGCAAGACTTTTTCAGAAGGAAAAAAACAAATAGAAATAAAATCTAGTTTTTTTCAAGGAGAGGAAAAAAACAAAGAAGAGTTAATAGAAATTCTTAAAGACCTAGAAAAAGAAGATGCAACCTTTAATATTATTGGAAAAGAATCAATTGAAGCTGCCCTTGAGGCAAGAATTATTTCTAAAGATGGAATTATAACCATTGATAATATTCCCGTGGCCTTGGTTTTGATGTGAATCAAAACTTACTTGCCCATGCCTTGGTTTTGATGTGAATCAAAACTTACTTACCCATGCCCTAGTTCTTATGTAAAAAACTAACCTTTTCATACTTTAGTTTTAATGTAAACACCTAATTATTATATCACAATAATTCTTAAAAACCATTAATTTATTCTAATTAAATGACAAATCCGGAAATAGTAAAAGTAAATCTCTCAAGACAAAAACCAGATTTTTCCTATGAAATTGTTATTGGAAGAGATTTATTTCCTCAAATTGCAGATTATTTAAAATCAGCAAATCTAGCTTCAAAATATGCAATTATAACAGATACAAATGTACAAAAACACTTACATCCTGCTCGTTTATATTCTGCACTTAATCAAAAAGGTTTAGAATCTGAAGTTTTTGTTTTTGAAGCAGGAGAAGAAAACAAAACAGTAGCTACTTGGGATAGAATTTCAAATGATATTGCAAGAGCAGGATTTGGAAGAGATTCTTCAATAATTGCATTAGGTGGAGGAGTTGTAGGAGATTTAGCAGGATTTATAGCAGCAACTTTTGATAGGGGAGTTCCATATATTCAAGTACCAACAACAGTTCTAGCACAAGCAGATTCTTCTGTTGGAGGAAAAGTAGCAGTTGATACTCCTCATGGAAAAAATAGAAGAGGTGCATTTTATCATCCAAAAAGAGTTTTTATTGACATAGACACATTAAGAACACTTCCCTATGCAGAATATGCAAACGGCTTAGCTGAAACAGTAAAACATGCTATAATTGAAGATAGAGATTATTTGTTTTATATTCAAGAGAATTTAAATTTAATAGATTCTAGAGATCCAGAAATATTTTTAGAATTAGCAAAAGCAAATTGTTCAATAAAAGCAAATATAGTGGAACAAGATCCAAATGAAAAAGGCCCAAGAAGAAAATTAAACTACGGCCATACTGTAGGTCATGCAATTGAAAAATTAAGTGATTATAAAATACATCACGGTCATGCTGTTTCAATTGGAATGATGGTTGCAGCAAGAATATCAAGAAATCTTGAATATATGGAATCAAAAGAAATAGCGATGCAGGAAAAATTACTTAGAAATTTAGGACTTCCTGTTAATATTCCAAAAGAAATGACTGCAGATGAGATAATCAAACAAACTCTCACGGATAAAAAAGCTGCAAAAGGTAAAGCAAGATATTGTCTTCCAAAAGAAGTGGGAACAATGCTTTCTTTTAATGGACAATATGTAACAGAAGTTCCAGAAGAGGTTGTTAGATCTGCTTTGCAAGAAACAGGTGCAGATTAATAACATAATCAACAGCTTTTTAAATGTCAAGAATCATTTTATAAAATTTTGATTCTTGATAACCTAAAAAATTAATAAATAATTTTTCATGTATTTAAATTATAAAATTTGAATTAGTTAAAAATATAGGTATGTTTTTAAATCCCCTCTTCCATATTTTTATATCAATACGTAACATGCCTCCAAAATTCAAAGATAAATCAAAAAGAAATGCTCCAAGAGCACCGCAAA
The DNA here is from genome assembly GCA_020056045.1 of Nanobdellota archaeon. GTDB lineage: Archaea > Nanobdellota > Nanobdellia > Pacearchaeales > GW2011-AR1 > ARS1285. The sequence continues at coordinate 2,142 of JAGVIM010000070.1, forward strand.
TTCAACAAGAAGTAACAAGAGTTAAGCTTCCAAGAAATAAAGAAGTAATTGGAATTGTTGAACAAAGAGTTGGTGCAAACAGAATGATTGTAAAGTGTTTAGATGCTAATGAAAGAAATTGCAGAATTCCAGGTTCACTAAGAAGATCCTTATGGATAAGGCCAGGAGATGCTGTCATTGTAGAACCTTGGGAATTTGAAGGAGATAAAAAAGGGGATATTGTATTTAAGTACACTCCTGCTGCAATTGACTGGCTAAAAAGAAAAGGATTTATTAAAGAAGATACTGGAAATGAGTTTTAGCAGATTGATTGTAATTATTCTAAATAACAAACTACTAAAACGAAGTGAGTTTTAGGATTTATATATCTTAAAATAAAATTAATAAACAAAATCTAAAATTTTTAATAATGAAAAATTCTTTTAAGCAAAACTTCAATA
>JAGVIM010000184.1 GCA_020056045.1 Nanobdellota archaeon
GAAAAACCTCCAGATGTTGGCTAAAAAAGCCAACTGTCAAAAGTGTTTGAGTGATGAAATTAGCGAGAGCTAGAAGAAAGTGGCGAAGTCAAGTTTTAAGCTATTCCATATATCCTAGATATTTTTTGTATTTCATTGCATATCTTTTTAATAATTACACTTACAAAATTTAAGAAATCTTTTTTTGACAAATGTCTAAAAATATTTTATCACCTAAATTTAAGTTAGTACAATCAAAAGATTAAATTAAACACCCATCATTTTCTTTAATGCAGGATTCATATCCATTGCATGTTGTTGACTGATGTTCTGATAGAATTGGAATGTAATCATTATTCCAAGTAATAATGCTGTTCCAGCAACTAAAGTTCCAAGAACATCTGCAAGTGAAGCAAGTAAACCAATAGCAAGACCGCCCATAACAGTTAAAGGCATTACATATCTTGCAAGTATTGATTCTAATATTCTTTTGTCTTTTCTAAATCCAGGTATTTGTAATCCAGAATTTAAAATATTTTGAGCCTGATTTGAAGCATCCATTCCAGATGTTTTAACCCAAAATACAGAGAATAATGCTGCAAAAAACATATAAAATGTCATATGACCAAATAATTGAGGAACAAGTTTCCATTCCCATCCACCAGTTACTATTCTTTCAACAATATTAATTGGAGTAATCCAATATAAAAATCCTGAAACAGGTCTTCCGCTTTGAATATCTCCTAAAAATGTTGGTTGACCTGTCCAATTTTGTAATAATCCTCCAAATAACTGAAGATTTGCAATTAATGCAGAAGTTAAAATAACAGGTATAACACTAGCATAAAAGAATTGTAATGGCCATTTCATAGAATATCCTCTTAACTTATCATAACTTAATGGAATTTCAATTTTTAAGGATTGAGCCCATACAACAATTAAAAATAAGATTACAGTGGAAACTATTGTAATTAATGCAAGCATTGCCCCCTGCATGTCTCCACCCATTAAACTAATTACTAATGCAATTACTTTTCCAGAAGCCTGGAAATTTCCCTGGGTTCCTAAAAATCCAAATGAGGCAGTTATGAGTCTTCTACCAACTCCTGCTGCAATAAATAAGCTTATTCCAGATCCAAATCCCCATTTTGTAGATAATTCATCCATAAATAGAATTGCTATTCCGCCTAAAATTAACTGAAGAATAACTAGTGGAGCATAACCTTGCACTGGTTGAAGACCATTCATTAAAACATAAATCATTGCTTCAAATATTATAAAAAAGAAGACCAATAGTTTTTGCAATCCCTGGAAGAATTTTTTACCTTCTGGATTTGAAGTATCAATATCTAATATTTTACTTCCAACTAAGAGCTGCAATATAATAGAGGCCATAACAATGGGTCCAATACCCAATGAAATTATAGAACCAAAACTAGTTCCCATAATAATTTCCAAGTATTCAAATCTTTGAAGAGAATTAGTTTCAAGTCCATAAAGTGCAATGGTTTCCATTACGAAAAAAGCAATAAGAACTATTAGGGTCCATTTTAATTTAACATTAAAACTTAATTTTTTTTCAACAGGACCCTTTACTTCAGGCAGATTTTTTAAAATATCTTTAAATTCCATATTGATTATTTATTATAAGCGATTTTTAGGTTTATAACCCTATTTAATTTTCTTTTTTATTTCTCTAACAACTTTTTCTTTTTTAATTTCTGTTTTTTCTTCCTTATTAACTTCTTTCTTTTTTATTTCTTCTTTGATTTTTACTAGAATTGCATTTCCACCAGCTTTTTCAATTTTCTGTTTTGCAATTTCTGAAAAGGCTTTTGCTTTAATTGTTAAAGCTTCTTTTATTTCACCCTCTCCAAGTATTTTATATTCCTTTAATTCAATTTCTTTATTTTTTCCATACTTTTTTATTAAAGAATTAAAATTCTTTTCAATATCTCCTAAATTTATTACATTTACTCTTTTCTTTTGAGTACTTTTACTTGTAATTCCCTGTTTTCCAAAATAGTTATTTCCATATAATTTTATAACAAGTGATTTTTTATGATCTGCTCTTTTACCTGTTCCAGCCATTCCTGTTCCACCATGGTGTCCACTACCTTTCCATTTTTTTCTAGCACCATGTCCATAGGTAGTATTGCCTCTCCATTTACCAGATTTCTTTGTTTTTTTGTTTTCATTACCATTTTACAACATCCTTTCAACTAATTTATTTATATCTTTTTTATTATTGCCTAAAACTCCTTTAGGATATTGTAGCTTACTGTTTATTCCTTTTCTAGGTGGATGTAATCTAAAGAATGGTTTAAACCCTAATTCATCTAATTTTTTCCCAGTTATCAATTCTTCAGCAACACTTTCTGCATTAAATTTTTTCTTATCAATTTTTTGAGCTCTAGCATTTA
>JAGVIM010000047.1 GCA_020056045.1 Nanobdellota archaeon
GTTTTGCAGGAACTTCTGTAATTTTCTCAAAGAAGATATCCTTTGAAGAATTTATTTTTTGAAATTTAGTATTTTTATCTTTAACAGGAGCTATTACCTCATAATTTTTTATTAGTTTGTTTATGAACTCTGAAAGTTCAGTTTTTAGTAGTATTCTTTGCATCATCACTTTTTCCCTTTTAGATTAATGTTTTTTGAGGTTATAAATTTTGAGTTTTTTGTTTACAAAAACTATTTAAGCACATAATTGCTTTTTAATTAATAGAGGTGAATTATGGAAATAGTAAAAAAACCCTGGGGTCATGAAAAAGTATTTTCTTTTAATCAGATTTCTACTGTAAAAACCCTCAATGTAAATCCAAATCAATTATTAAGTCTGCAAAAACATAAAAAAAGAAAGGAAATGTGGTATTTTTTAACTGAAGGGTATGTTCAATTAGGTAAAAAAAAGAAAAAAGTTAAAAAAGGAAATGTAGTTATTATCAATAAAAATACCCCTCATAGATTATTTGCTAAAAATAGTCCTGTTAGTGTTCTGGAGATATCTTTTGGAAAATTTGAATGGGACGATATTATTAGATTAGAAGATGGGTATAATCGAAGGGGAACTACAAAAAAATGAAAAAAGATAAAATAATTGCAGTAGATTTAGGGGGAACTAACCTTAGAGTTTCTTTAGTTCATGGTAAAAAAATATTAAGATATATTAAAAATGATACTCCAAAAACAAAAGAAGAACTTGTAAAAGTTTTAGATGATTCTATTTCCATATTAATGTCAAAAGAGGTAAGGGGAATTGGAGTTGGTTCTCCTGGACCATTGGCAAATGGTATAATAAAAAATCCTCCAAATTTGCCACTTAGAAATTTTAATCTAAAAAAACATTTACAGGATAAATTTAAAATAAAAGCAGTAATAGAAAATGATGTTCATTGTGTTGCTATTTCAGAAGCAAAATTAGGCTGTAAAAAAAAGAATTTTATTGTTGTTGCCTTTGGAACAGGCATTGGGGGAGGAATAATAATTGATGGAAAATTATATCTTGGAGAAAATTTTGCAGGAGAAGTAGGTCATATAAAAGTAAAAAAAGGAAAATTCTTTGAAACACTTTGGCAGGAAACAAGGAAAAAAATATATTCTTCTTTTGGAAAAGATGTTTTAATTGTAGACCTAATTAAAATGAAAGATAAAAAAGCAAAAGAAATATTAGAAGATATGTATGACTATATTGGTATGGGTCTGGCTTCATTAATCAACATATTTGATCCAGAAATAGTAATATTAAATGGTGGAATAAAAGAAGCAGGAGAGCCCTTAATTTCAAAAATAAAAGAATCTACAAAAAAATATACAGTTCTTCCTCATCAAACTGAAATTGCCTGGTCTAAGTTAGAACATCCTGGGACAATGGGGGCAAGTTTACTTATCCAATGATAAAAAACGTTAGAGCACCAGTAAGAATAGACTTTGCAGGTGGAACAACTGACATAAAACCTTTTACAGATACCTATGGTGGAGCAGTTCTTAATGCTGCGATAAATCATTATGTTGTTGGAGAGCTTGATGCAAATGATAAAACTACACATTTAGAATACACTGGAAATATTCCAACCTCATCTGGACTAGGCACTTCAAGTGCAATGAATGTTGTTTTTATTGCTTTAATTACACATCTTAAGGATAAAAATAAAATTTCAGAAGCAGTATATAATTTAGAACATTCAATCTCAGAATCAGCAGTAAATGGGAAACAAGATATGTATGCGGCTGCCTTTGGAGGAATTAATTACATGGAATTTAAAGGAGATAAAGTTATTGTTAATCCCTTAAATTTAAAAAAAGATTTTATTAAAGAACTAGAAAGTAGGCTTGTACTTGTTTATTCAGGAGAGTCTCATTTATCTGGAAGTTCAAACAAAGCAATGATTGATAATCTGATTAAAGGTAAAAATGATCATAATCTTTTAAGAATAAAAGAAATTGCAAGAGAAATGAAAAATGCTTTGCTCAAAGGTGATTTATATGAATTTGCTCATTTAATGAATAAAGAAACAGAAGAAAGAAGTAAACTTTCAAAAGTTACTCTGTCTCCTCAATTAAAATCAATTATTGATTCTGGAATGAAAAATGGAGCAATTGGAGCAAAAATTTGTGGAAGTGGTGGTGGTGGAAGTATTCTTATGTTTGCAGAAGATAGAAATAAATTAGTTAAACATTTTGGAAGAAAAGTTATTCCTTTTAAATTTGATTTTGAAGGATTGAAGTGGATGTGAAGGTTTTGATTCTAATGTTTTTAGTATAATAATAGTTAAATACTAAATAATTTAAAAAATAATATGGCTTGGAAAATAGACGGAAAGACCCCCATTCCTCCTTTTGTAATGGAGAGAGGAGAGAAAGAAGGAACACATGAATTAAGAATAGCTCATTTAGAAAGCGGTGCGCCTTGGGATTTTCCAGTAAAACTAGAATTATTAGAAAGAAATCCTAATGTTGCTCTAATTACAGCTACAGATAGAAGAGGATTTACAGATAATACTCCTTGTTATAAGTTTACATGTTATTCTTTTGATGATAAACAAAGAATAATAACTTCTTATTTAGTCTATAGTTTTACAGGACCTGTTATTGTTCAAGCATGGGATGATGAAAAAAAAGGTTTATTAGAAAATATAGATATGGAACATTTTGATATTCATCCAGATCGTTCTCCTGAAAGACTAATTGCAAGACATTTAGAAAGAATTGCTGGAAGAAATACAATTACTGAAGGATTAAGAGATAGTGCTGAAAAAACATATTTTGATATTTTATATAGTATTAGACAGTTTTATGGTCTTTATTCAGGATCTGTTCCAGAAATACCTACTCCTGAAGAAAGAGCAAAGGTTGCATAAAGTATAATCTTAAAAATATTTCTCAATGCACTTCTTTCATTTTTCTTTTAGATTCTTCAAGGAACAATCTTGCCATTAAATAAGAGATAGTTGATTCTGCTCCCTGATTTAAGTTAACTGAATGTTTTCCAAGTCCATCATAACATCCACCTGTTGTTTCATCATACATCATTTGCTTTAAATGATTTTTTCCAAGAAACCAATTAAAAGCTAGAATTGCTTCATCATAATATTCTTTTTTCTGAGTAATATTATAGGCAGTTAAATAAGTTAAGATCATACATGAAACATCCAATGGCTGCTGATCAAAAAATGCTCTTTCTCCATTTCGTTTATACCATCCATTTTGTCCAATTGGACAAAATTCTCCATCAATCAATGTTAAATTTGTTAAGAAATCTAGTGTTTTCTTTGCTATTTCAAAATATTTTTCATTTCCAGTTAATTCATAGGCAAAAAATAATGCTTCAGGAAGAGTGGAATTTGAATAGGTTAAATATGGTTCAAACCATTGCCAATCAGCTGAAGATTCATGTTCATAAATATTAACTAAATCATTTGAGAGTTTAGTTAATTTAGACAGGGTCTCTGGAAATCCATGGCTTTTATAATAATAATACAATCCATTAATGCAAAAAGCCTTGGCCCTTGGAGAATCCAATCCGTCAATATAATTAAAAGATAGGTCAAACATTTTTTTTGCTTTTTCTTTGATTAAAGGATCATCTGAATTATTAATTGCAAAACCAAGCGCCCATATTGCTCTTCCAAAAGAATCCTGACTATGGGAATTTGTTATTTCTTCCTCATTGCAATGATTATTCTTGAAATTTCCATCTGCTTCTTGACAATGCTCTAAGAATTTTATATAAGATCGAGTTAATCTTAATGAAATTTCTGAAGTATTTTCTTTATTGTATAATTTAGTATGTTTAATTGTTGAGATCAAAGCTCTTGAATTATCATCAAGTGTATAACCCGAACTCTTGTCTGGAGTTGAATGAAGAGAAAACTGGATTATTCCAAAATCATCTGTTAAATTCATAATATGATTCAATTTAATTTTTGGTAATTTTTCAGTTGTATCTTCTCTTAATTTAACTATTTTATTAAATATTCTTAAATATTGTATTGCTACATTGGGCCAAGTCATTTGTCTAGAAAAAGCATAGGCTTGTCTTTCCATTTCTTTTTTAAGCTCAGGATTTGAAAGCATTTTATCTATAGCTTTTGTAAATGATTCAGGATTTTTAAATTCTGCAAGAAGTCCTCTTCCATCAGCTAGAAGTTCTTCTGCACAAAAACTAGGTGTTGAAATAACTGCTTTTCCACCACCAACTGCTTCTGCAATAGGCCCACTAGATATCTGATTTCTATCCATATTTGTACCAACATATATATCTGCAGCAGTCATATATTCTACGAGTTCATTATCTGGAAGATATTTATTATAAAATTTAACATTATTTTCAATTTTTAATTTTTTAGCTAGACCTATGAGTTCATTTCTATATTTTTCACCCTCTTCTTTTCTTACAGCAGGATGAGTCTCTCCAACTATTAAATATAATAGGTTGGGATATTTTTTTACTAAAGGGGGTAGAGCTTTTATCATATATTCTATTCCTTTGCCTCTTCCCAATAGCCCATAGGTTAAAAGAACAGTTTTACCATCTAGTTTTAGTTTCTTTTTTGCAGAATCATTGTTCTGAAAAGGAACATTTTCTATTCCATGATAAACAACATGTATTTTATTTTTTTCTATATCATAATCTTTGATTAAAATCTCAGAAGCTATTTTTGCAAGAACAATTAAAGCAGAAGATCTTTTTGCTATTGCCTGTACAACTTTTTTTCTTTTCTCATCAGGATTTGGCAAAACAGTATGGAAAGTTACTACAACTGGTTTTTGAAGAGTCTCGAGAAAAGGAATTATATAATTACCATATTCTCCCCCAAAAATTCCAAACTCATGTTGTATACATAAAATTTTTATGTTTTCTGTTTCATTTACTTTTTTTGCAATTTCTATATAATGTTCAATATCATTTTTTGCAACTTCAAATATAACTTTTTTATTATAATTGTAAAAACTTCCTTCTTCATTTATTGCTATGACTCTTGATTTTACTTTTGGATTCCATTTTTTATCCATTGCTGTTGCAAGATGTTTTGTAAAAGTAGCTATTCCACATTCTTTCGGAGGATAATTGGCAAAGAAACATGTCTTTGGATTTAATTCATCAGCTAAAATATCATTCTCTTTTTCCATATTTGATTTAAAGAGTGAATTCATCGACGAGAAAATATTTTAATCGCCCCTCACTCTTTTTCATAGATTAGTTAAGTCTAGCAGATTTATAAAATCTTCTGTGTTGAAGCAGAGCAAAGCAAAACATAGATTTTTTTATTAGAGAATACTTTGATCAGAAATATGTTTCAAAGAATACATAATAACATTTCCGAAATTAGAATAAAAATAAAACACTGCTATCCAACTCTAGATAAAATTGTCTCAGTCTGGAAGAAAAAATAATTGAAAAACTATGAGAAGACTATTAAAATAAAGGAATTTGCACCACTTCTTTGATTTTAATGTTTTTTGAATCAAGATTTTAATCTCCCATAAACAATAATAATTAAAGATATGATTATCAGAGTTGTAGGTATCATTAGAAGATATTTGAAATTTTCAATGAAAGCTGAAATGATTAAAATAATCGGCATTAATATAGCACCCCAAATAATTAGAATTGATCCTTTAATCTTTACTTTTTCTTTAATCTTTACTTTTTCTTTAATCTTTACTTTATCTATATTATAACCATATAAAATATTAATTATTGCAAGAGCTATAAAAGCAATATGTGAAAGTCTTAACATTCTTCTTGGAAGTGAAGTATAATCTCCAATAGGTGAAGGAAATGGACCGTTAAATGACCACAGTCCAAGAATTGCACCAAGCATTATTCCAACTAAAATCCAAATCCATCCAAAAGAAATATTTTTCTTTCCAATTATTTCCATTTTAAATATCTTTTATCTTCTTTTGCAAACATCAAGAATTTAACAAAATAGGCAATAAAAATAATATCTATTATTGCAAATATTAAAAATAGATAATGGGCTGGACCAAAGATGAAGAAATAAATTGTAAGTCCAGAATATACTATTTTATATACAATTCCAAGTTTTACTAGATCTACATTTCTATAAAGATTCTTATAAACAAAATAATAACCAACACCCATAGCAATTACAAACGCCGCAGATAATTGCAAATACATCGGGTAATCAGTTGACTGAATATTAAAGATACTATAGATCTGATTGTAAAATAAGAAAAATATTAATCCTAGTAATAAATCATAGATTGCTGCTATCAAAAATAACTTTTTATAACCACTTTCTTTTTTATTCATTATATAACATATATATTCTAGTTTTTAAATATTTCTAAAATCCCTTGGAAAAGTTCCATCTTTTGAAAGGTTTTTTATTCTGTTCCTAAAGGCTAAGTTTATTGCAAGAGTACCTATAAATTGCAATAGACTTTTTATTGAAGGATTTTTAATAAAATAAAAAAATCTTTTTATAGTTCTTTTTGCCATCCTTTTTTTAGAATTGAATTCACTTGAAATCCAGTTAATTCCATTATAGATTTCTTCTGGAGTCATGTTTTTTGGTTTTATTACATTATGCCTAAAATCATATTTAGAGTAATCATATGTCAGCAACCTTTTCTCTTTTTTATAATCATCATAGATTTTTGTTCCAGGGATAGGTGTCAAATACATAGCAAGAAAAGATTCTATTTCTGTTTCTGTCAAGAATTTTAATGTTTCTTTAAAATTTTCTTTTTTATCATTATCAAAACCAAAAATAAACCCAGCTTCTATTACAATTCCATATTTATGCAAGAGTTTTACTGTTTTTTTATAATTATCAATTTTATTGTGGTTTTTTGACATATCAATCAGATTGGATCTTGAAATAGAATCAAATCCTAAAAACAATCCTCCACAACCGCTTAAGGAAGCAAGTTTAACAAGTTCTTCATCTTCTCCAATATCCGTAGTAGCTTGACTAATCCAAATTATTTTCAATGGAATCAAAGCTTTAAATAATTTTTTTGCATATTTCTTGTCACAAATAATATTATCATCAACAAAAAATATAAATTTTTTTGGAAATGATTTAACCTTTTTTATATCTCTAATAACATCCTTGATAGGTCTAGTTCGATGTTTGTGATTATAAAATGGAGAGGTTGAACAAAACTTGCAATTATGAGTACAACCCCTTGAAGTTTCTACGAAATTTGTATTAATATATCCAAATCCCTTGAAAATTTCCCATTTTGGGGTTTTAATATCTAAGGATATATCTTGATCAGAAATATATTTTGATTTTAATCTTCCTTTTTCAAAATCATTCAAAAGTTCTTGCCATGATCCTTCAGCATCACCTATAATAATTGCATCCGAATGCTTTAAGGATTCTTTAGGCATTAAAGCTGGATGAAATCCTCCGAATACAACTTTGACTCCTTTCTTTTTGAAAATATCCCCAATTTCATAAGCTCTTTTTGATACAGAAGTATTGACTGTTATAGCAACCAAGTCAGGATTAAGATTGAAATCTACTGGTGAAATCTGTTCATCTATGACTTTAATTTTATAATTTTTTGGAGTTAATGCAGCAATATTAGCTAATGCAAGAGAAGGAAATCTTAAAAAAATCGTACCTTTTGGAGAATTTGGTTTTTCTGCAGTTAGATAATCATTTATCAATGATATAAATAATATTTTTTTCATACAAATATCTGAAGATATTTCTTTAAATACATTATTGGGTTGGAAAAGATGATTAGAATGATTAAAATAAGGGACGCCGCTGCCCGGGGTTTATTAAAAGTATTATATCTAGAAGAAGTTCTGTTCCAACCAACTTTAAAAGAAACTATGAGCCAAGTTCTTATGTTATTGGTGAATAAGATTGATTATCTTAATTATAATCAATTCAACCTAAGATAGTTTTAAATATTTCTGCAGTCTTATTTACAATCTTGTTCTTAATCATCTTTTCATTTAATAATTTATCATTAGTTAAGAGTTTACTAAATTCGTCTTTTTCTTCTATAAATATATCATTTGTCACTTCATTCCCTAAATTTGGAATATCCTTCATAGTTTTTGTAAATAAAGATTTTTCTTTTAACTTATCAATCATTTTTTCTACTCTAGATATAGTTACAAATCTTTCTACAAATTCATTCACTTTTGATAGATCCTTATCTTCTTTTACTTCCTTTTCTTCCAGATTCCAGTCACTTTTAAATTTACAGATAACAAATTCGTCATATTGATTCTTATTTAATGGATTTGATCTAATAACCACTCCTTCAGTTAGGTTAGAATCTTCAATTATTTTATTATTCTTTGCAAGAGCACTATTAATATTAATGAATTTATTGAATATTTCTTTATCTGGCTTTCCTCGATACAATATTGGAACTGTTTCTAATCCAATCATATTGCAAATAGACTTAATTTTATCAAATTCTATAAAATTATCTCCAATCATAATATCAAATACAATAAATCCCTTATCATCCCGGTATTTGATTCCTTTTTGTACTCCTTTCCCATAGAATTCTCCAAACAATATTACTTGCTTATTTTCCTTCTTGAAATATTCTAATAATCTTTCTAAATCTAATAATCCTCTTAGCATTTTTGCTTCACTATGAAGCCCAAAAGAAATGTGATCTTCAGAATATTCTCTTGCTCCAATAATAATATCATTTATTGATTTAGCATTTTCAGGTATTAAGATTCTCATATTTTTACCATGAATTTTTTCAGTAATAATCACATCATGTTCTTCAAATATTTCAGGGCATTTATTTAATGCCCTTATTTTTGGATATATCTCAAATTTTATCATAGATTATTGAATGATTAATTATTAATAAAACTTATCTTTAAATATTTTACATAATAGCAATATTTATATATAAAATA
>JAGVIM010000232.1 GCA_020056045.1 Nanobdellota archaeon
TTGGTAATTATAATTTTCACAATTTTGAGGATATAGGCAGTCAAATATCTTATTTAGATTTCTTATTTCAACATCACCAAAATTCCAAAATGTTTGTTGTTCATTGTTCATAATACTATCTGTTTTTGAACCATCGTTCTCTTGAGTTTGTTCAACAGATCTCCATGCAACTTGTCCATTTGCACCATAGAAACATCCAGAATTACCTAAGCAATTTATACCAATATTTTTATTGTCCCTATAATTTACACATTTTGTACCAAAGAAAGGATCTGGTTCTGATAACCAAACACAACATTTTAATGGATCATCACATGACCATTGATTATTAGATAATGTTCTTTCATATTGTCTACATTTTTCTTCTTCAATAATATTTGTACAATCAGTTTGATAGACATCTTTATGAGATTGACACCATTTTGGACATCCTGCAATATCAACATTAGGGGCCGAGGTTAAACTTATTTTAGGATTCCCATTAAAAAGCATCCACCCAGTATAGGTATCTTGAAGTCCCCCGAAGCTATGTCCTAGCTCATGAACTGTTTTCCAAGTATTATCTATAGAAGATATTGAAAAATGGTTTAATGTTGATAATCCCAAATCACTTTTATCCATGATTAATATAATTTCATCTACATCTTTGCAACTTTTGGCAAATAGCTCAACTTTCTTTTGATTAGAATTACTTTTATCAAAGTAACCGAAATTCTCATTTGTTTTTATAAAATAAAAATTTATTTGATTTTTTTTAGATTTAAATGGTTCTATTGATAATATTGCATTAATATGATTGTCTAATTCATTTTGAAATCCTTCAAGATCTTTTATTTTATCAGGTACAAAAATAATATCCAAACTCTTTGAAGAGTCTCCAGTTTTAACAAGATTAACACACTCTATAGATTCATGCCTACATTTTGAAATATCTGTGGAAGGATTTTCACAAAAATCAGTAGTTGTATCATTATTATCATTACATTCTTCATCTGAGTTACATTCGTAGGATAATAATTTATTACAAGGGCTTTCACATTCTTCTTTATTATAACAAGATCTAGATAAATAAATACTATTTCTTTTGCATCTATAGCAAGAATCTTCTTCAACGCAACCTTTTGTTAGAACAGTATCTGCACATGAAGAACTAAGCGTACCTGGATTCAAACATTTTGTATTTAAACCATTGTTCTTACAATCAGAATCTTGACAACAATTATAATTAACACATAGATGATTATCTAAATATTGACAAGAATTACAGGTTGGTTCAATACATTTATTTTTTATGCAATTTTGTGCACCTAAACAACCAACATCTTGACAACAATTTTCAGTTGTTTCACCATTTTCTACTATATTATTACCACAAACTGGAGGTATTAATTTTTTTTTTCTCCCAAATTATCTACAATACATTGCGCATATGCTTTGTTATTAAATAAGTTTGCAAGTCTGCATAATGCCTGTATAAATAATGTCTTAAACTTTCCAGCTTCTTTTAACATTTTAACAACTTCAATACACTGTCCTGAAGAGCAAATATTACTCTCACATTCATAATTGTTCTGACATTTTTCTCCTATTTGATCAAGAGGAGCTGTTTTCTGTTTCAATATATTTCCATCATAGTTACAATAGGCATTAAAGTTTTGTCTTACTTCAATTGTAATGTATCCTTTTTCTGATCCACTTGAAGGAACAATTTTACTAACATAAAATTGTATTTGACTATTTTGACCAGATTCCATAAATTCAAGATTATAGGTTCTTCCAAGTTCTATATCTGAGTCAAAATCAGCACCACTATCTTTGATTGTTAAATGAGCTTTTCTTTTATCAAAAATTGTTAAGTTCAAGTCAGGATTATTTCCCTCATAAATATTATCAGTTTCTCCATTTGATTGAGCAAGTCTTGTTCCATAGGGAACACAGATATTATCACTATTACTTTTTTCTCCATATCCATACCATCTAGGAATATAACATCCAGAACAAAGTCCAGGTGAACAATATATTTGCTCCTCTCTAGTTTCTTGATTACATCCATAATTACTACAAATTCTTTTTTGATAGCCATATTCAGGACATATTACTGGTTCAAGTTTACAATTCCAAGAAGAGCTGCAAGTTTGATTTGTTCCTTCTTGAGTTGGGAAAGAAAGTTGTGAAGGACATTTTTTTATAAGATTTTCTATAAGATTCTGATTTAAATAAGATATTGTAAATTTTTTATATTTCATCTGATTATTTTTTAAACTATCTAAAACTTCATTTATTCTCATCTGAGAAGCAGCTAAAACTTCTTCTTTAGATAATTGTCTTCCAGAATAAGCATTTATTTTAATCAAAACATTTTTATTAACCCAAAAAATATTCATATTTCCAGTATCATAGCTATTTGTATAAGGATTTTGAGCTTCATCATTATTCCAACTACAAGCATAAATAACACTTTCTTTATTATTTTGATAATCCCAATATGATTGTTGTGTACATATTTGATAAGCAGTTTCTTGTTTTACCCAACTATTTAAATTAATATTTTTATTATCAAAAACCATTAAATCCACACTTGCAGAAGCAAATTCATTTTGATTTAGATTATGTTGATTGTAACTATTCCAGTAACCATAATAACCAATATAACTATACTCCTGATTATAGTCATTTAACCAGAATGTTCCGTTATATTCTCTTGAATAACTATCTGCAGTATAATTTTGCCCATATAATAATAGGTCTTGAGGATTTGCAACCAAATCTATTAATTCTTGACACACTCCGCTATTTTCAACAGGAACTGATTTCACACAAGCTCCATCAAAGCATCCCTTTGAACATGATTGTATTGTTTTCTGTAAATTCCCATCACAATAATATTCAACCAATTGTCCTTCTTTATTATATTCACTATTATTTAAACAAACATCTTCGTTGCAAGCAGAATTTCCAAAACAAGTTTTACCTTTTTGATATAAATTTATTCCATTGTCAGAGTCTGTGCAAATCTGAGTATTTTCAGTTACCTTAAAATATACTTTTTCTTTCCATTCATAACCATGTCCGCCTGTTAGATTCCAGCAAATAGCTCTTTCATTTGAACAATATAGTGTTACTTCAGTAAAATAAGATCCTGAATTAGAGGGAACATTATAGTCAAGATACCAATAACCATTTTTATAAA
>JAGVIM010000046.1 GCA_020056045.1 Nanobdellota archaeon
CAACAAATTCATCCTGAATTTCTTTTAACTGAATACTATAACTATCATTACCCAAAACAATATTTCTTATATCATTAAGTCCTAAACTTTCTTCTTTTCCATCAATTAAAAAATTAGCACTTAATTGTTTACCACTTGGTTTTTTAAAATTCAAAAGATTAATAACATATTGGCCATTATTAATAGATACCATTCCTTTTGATTTGCTACTATCATACATCATAAGTCCAGATCTTTCAATACTAACTTTTTTAGCAATATTTGAATCAGGATAATCTCGAAGCAACCTATCATAATATTCTTGAGCTTTAGAATTCATATCAAATGCTCTTGATAAAGTAGCAGCCTCATATAACCCTGTTGCAGCATAAGGATCTTCACCCTCAATCCTTTTTTCACCAGGATAAAAATCTGCTAAATCTTCATAGGTTTTAACAGTTCTATAATAATAATCCATGGCAAGTTTTTGCTGACTAGTTGAATCAGAAATTACAGTATTTTTATCAACACCAACTAAAACCTCATCTAATTTTAATCCAAATAATTCTTCTCCTTCAGTTATAACATAAACCTTAACACTTTTATCAACCAAGTCTTTCTTAAAATTAGAAAGTTTTTTCTTATAATTATCTAAAACTGTTTTTGTAATAGCAGATTTTAATTCTTCAAAACTATTTCTTTTAACTAGAGAAATTTTATCAACAGCCTCAAATACTCCTTTATCTGCAAATTCTGCTTTTGTCTGAGAAAAATTGTCTTGAACTAAAACAGCATATCTCTTATTATTAAAATCAAATCCTAAATAACCTAAATAAACATTATAAATTGAATCAACCTGATCACCTATTGCAAAACTTGTTGATTGTCCTGCAGAAATAAAATTTGATTTTGCAGGTGTTAAACTTAATTCAACTCTTCCATTACTTCCAGGACAACTTAAGAGAACTCTACCTCCGCCTGCAAAAGTTTGAAGATCAGTTACCCTGCACTGATCATTTAAAACCCTATCACCTTTTGAAACCCAAACTTGTTCATCATTTATTTGCAATAGTGCACTTTCAACAGGAGCACCAATACTTTCTAATCTTAAATTAAGACCAGCAGCACAATAAAATCCAGGAAGATAAACATCTTTTGAAGTTTCTCCCCTTCTAAGTGTAACACTAGACTGTATTTGATCATTTCCATTATAAATTGAAATTACTGCAAAATCTTTTTCAATGGATTGAGCCCTAATATATCCTTTTCCATTCCAAAATCCATATTGTTTATAATCAGCACTCCATTCATCATCATTTAATTCAGAAAGATAAAAACTATTTTGTCCAATTCCAAAAGCTCCTTCACTATCATAATCAATATTAGCAGTTATATTTCCAGAAACAAAATCAGACATATTATTTTCAGAATTTTGTTTTGCAAGAACAATAACTAAATAACCCATTTCAGTATTTACAGGAGATTTTTCAATATTATTATTACTTAATCCTCGATTATTATTAATTAATGCAGCCCTTGAAGGATAATAACTAATTCCAGATACACCCTTAGGATATTGCCCATTAAAACTAATACTTCTTACTCTTGAAATATCAATTAAAGGATTTGCCTGTATTGACATAACTTTACAAAAAACAGGAACATTTTGCTCTTCAAGTAAATCAGACCTAACAACAGCAGGACTGCATCCAAAAGGCATTATCTGCATAATAATATCTTGCTTTACATTGCAATTTTCAGTACCATATGCAGACCAATAAACACTAGGAGAAGTATAACCATAACTTCCACCATAATTAGGATCTGTAAATTGTGCATTTAAAGAACTTCCATAATTACTAGAAGAACTACTTCCAAAATTATTAGAAGTTGTAGAACCATAATTGTAATTTGGAGTAGAGCCATAATTTGAAGAGTAACCAGTGTTGTAATTAGCAGTTGTAGAACCATAATTGTAATTTGGAGTAGAGCCATAATTTGAAGAGTAACCATAATTTGGAGTAGAACCATAGTTAGAAGAATAGCCATTATTATAACTAGAAGATCCATAACCATTGTTATAACCAGTAGAACCATAGGATGAACCAGTATAACTATTTCCATAAACATTGTTATAATTAGAAGAACCTGTGTAACCGTTATTATAACCAGTGTTACCATTATTGTAATTTGGAGTATTAGATCCATAATTATAATTAGAAGTTGTAGAACCATAATTTGAAGAATAACTATCAGTATAAGAGTCATAAGCAGGAAGATAATCTACTCCAAAAGTAAAATTCAAATTAAAAATTAATAAAATCCCAAATATCAATAACAAACCCATTGTTTTTGTTTTTATTTTCATTTTTTTATTTCTTATTGTAATTTAGTTCTTTTCTTTCCAAAGATTCTTTTCTTTCTAAGAAAAGAAAGCTGTTTTATTCCAAACTTATATCTAAACTCGAACTTTCAAGTTTATCATAATTATTTTGAAGATCTTCTAATTTTGAAGGAATTCCAAAATTTTCACTACTAATAATTATTTTCTTTGAATTTTGCAATTGAGATTCTGTTAAATAATAATTTTCTTTTCCTCCTCCAGAAACTGCACTGCTTACAACCTGGTCAGGAACATCAAAATTAAAACATTTATTCTCAGTCACACCAATCATTCCAGGAATTCCAGAAGTGGGAACATCAACACATTTTTGACTAGAACTACCTGCAAGATTAATCTCAGAATCAGAATAAACATAAACTTTTATTTCATATTGTCCTTGAGTTAATTCAACTTCATTTTGTTCAGGATATGAAACAGTTATTGATTCATTATCTTTGCTAAATGTAACAACCGCAGTATTTTCTTTATTAAAGCCACTTTCAATTTCTAGCTCTAACTTATATTTTTTATCTAAAACAATTTGAATATTATTTTCATTCAAACTTGTAACCATATATTTTTTAGAATCATATCCTAAAGCACTTGCCACTATAAAACCATTAACACACTGAGGAAATTTCCCATTCAATTCACTAGTTCCATTAATTAAAGTAGTTCTTCCAATATTACAAGAAGTATCAAAACACTTAAAATTAATATCTGCTTCAATAGGCTCTAGATTAGTATTATAAGTTGAAACAATAATATTTGAATTTTTATTATTACATAATTCTGGAACAGAATTTATTCCACTTTCTCCAGTTATTCCTTCCCTTGGTTTATTTTTATCAATATAAACCACAACAGGAAATTGAAACATTTCATCTTCATAATAAATCTGAATCATTACAGGATAACCCAAATCATAAACAAAATGATAGGGAACATAACAAAATCCAAGCATTCCAAGTCCTTCTTGATTTCCAACAGGATCTGCTTTCATAAGTCCATTATCTGAAGGCCAAACTTCCATTTTCATAGGCCAGAACCTAGAATACATAAAATTAATATTAGGTTCAACACTTTCTCCAATATCTTTAACAAAATATTTATGATCAGCTTTTGCAAGACCATAATAATCTCCTTTTAACTTAATGGCTGCAACATTTGCTTCCAATGCATTAATTAAATCAAATCTAACCTTATTTGCATTCCAAATCTGAGGACTGCAACTAATATTAACTCCATCAACAGGAGCATATAATCTCAAAACATCAACTCCATAATTTTCTAAAAACATAGAACTCTTTTCATAGGAATAAATCTTTTTAGCTAAATTATAAAAATTTCCTAAATTTGATTTAACTTCCCTAGTATGAACCTCTCCTATCCAGCTAGAATTTCCATAACTTATTATTAATTCCTGATTAACCTTAACATAAATATTATTATCATTAATTTTTACTTCAACATTATTAATATTTCCAGGAAGAATAATATAACCCTGCTCCTTTAAATAAATATAACTGCATTGTTCAACCCTACTTTTTATAAATTTACCTAATTGCTCTTGCATTTTTTCTTTAGTTGGAATTTGTTCTTTCCTAACCCCATTTCCAGAAATATAATACCAATAAGGAACTCCACTTCCTAAAAAATTAAGTTGAGAAGAAAAAGGCATATAACTGCTTCCAGGAGAAAAATTAGGATTTTCAATATAACCGCCACTTTGCTCAAGAAGCAAAGCCCCATTAAAAGTCTCTGCATCAATACATGAAAGATAATAAGAATATGCAGAATCAAATTGCTTAGGAATAGATTGTTTAAACATTGTTCCCTTTAAAGCAAAAATAGCAATCATAACCACTAAAATCATAATTGCAATTATAATAAAAATAGTCAATTGACCTCTTTTATTCAAAACCAACTTTTCCTCTCTTTCACCCATTAATAAAATAATAAAACACTATATATAAAGATTATGAGAAAGAAAAAAAATGGACCCACCAAGAATTGAACTTGGGACCTATCCACGTCAAGGATATGTTTTGCCACTGAACTATGGGTCCTTTCTCAACAATAACTGACCTATTGTTCTTGTTATCTCAACAATAATAAAGTTATTGTTCTTGTTATCTTATTAAGAATATCTTAGAATATAAAATTATCTAAAAACATTGAAACTTACTTACATGGAAAATATCCAACAGTTTTAGAAATAGTGAAAAATCCAGAGCTAAATGCTTTTGCATACTCAATTGCATCTTCTTGTACTTGAGGATAATAAGCATTGACCATTGCATTTCCCATTGAATCTCCCTCACTAGGACATCTTTCAACATAGATTCCTCTTCCATCAATAAGATAATCTCCAAACCTAGGAGTAAGAAATTCATCTCTTCTCATTTTACCCTCTGGAATAAGATTATCAAGTAATCTTGAAAAAAATCCACTGAAACTGCCTGCATATCCATTACCCATGCGATAAAGAACACCTTCATCCCCAGAATATAAACTAAAAGCTGCAACATCTCTCCAATGCAAACTGCTTGGACCGTTTCTATTAAAAAATTCATCAAGAGTAAATATCCTTCCCTGCATAAAATCAAGAATACAAGGTTCTGAAAAAGAATTATCCCTAATATCATCAAGTTTTTTTCTTAATCCCTCTAAAGCAAAAGATCTTCCTAATTGAGTATTCTTAAACCTTTCATACATTTCGTTGGAGTTCATAAACATTATTTGATAAAAGTAATTAATAAAGATTTATGTTTAATAAGATATAACTTCAGCCAATAAAAATTATCTAATCAAAAACCTTATATAATCTAGAACCATACATGTTCGTATGTGGCTCACAAAGTTCAAAATAAAACATGATTGTATTCTAGGAAATAGAGATCGGAAGAGCGTCG
>JAGVIM010000217.1 GCA_020056045.1 Nanobdellota archaeon
CTAGTGGAAAGAAGGGGGAAACTTGTCCTGAATGTGGAACTCCTTTAAAAAAAGTAGGTGTTCGTGAAGGATCAAAAATTAGTATTGAAAAAAAAAAAGATCCTGAAATAAAGAAGATGATAGATGAAAATAAAAAGAGAATGGATGAGGATAAAAAGGCTAAAAAGGCTCAAGAACGAGAAGAATCTCGTTTAAATCAATTATTATTCCATGAGGCAATTACTGACGATGAATTAATCAAGAGTATTGAATCTGATATGAATAATCTTGCAGGCCATGAAGCTGGTACGAAATGGATGCGAGTAGGTACATTATTAAGTTTTAATTCTACTGAACAGATGATCGGGGCAGGGTTTAAATCTATTATTGATCAGAATAAGGTTTTAATTAAGCAGAATGAATTATTGTTTCGTCAGAATAAGTTATTGAATGATAACCTGGAAAAATTAAATGCTCAATTTGAAGATATTGGGGATGAAGGTAGTAAATAATCAGTTTCCGTAATGTATTGTATAATATACAAACACTAAAAAGTAGGGGTTAAGTGGCTATGATTGATTATATTAAAGGATCAGTTAAGATATATCAGCGAAATATTAAAAGGAAGCTTAAAGATGGAACTAGTAAGACATATAAGACTATTCAGCATCAGGTTATCCTGAAGGGTAATGATTTATTTGAAGATGGTCAGGAAGTTGCCGTAGTAACCTATGATGATATTTTAAATTTATTTGAAGATTATAATCAGAATAAAAAGGATATTGAAGCCCTTAATAATTCTCTGAATATTTACAGAAAATCAACAGAAAATGAAGAAAAACTATCTAATGAACTGGATAGGTTAAGAAATAAACATGATCATCTTCAAGAAAGGTTAAGGGTTGCTTTGGAAGAGATTAACAGCCAACAAAAAGTAATTAGTGATCTATCTAATAGGGGTTTCTTGGATTATGTTACTGGTAAGTTACCTGAAAGTTATAAAAAGTTGTCAGGATCAAATGATAAATAATATTATACTTAATAAATCAAGTATGAATAATGGATAATCATTTCTTGCTTGAAGACTCAAAAAAACTATTTAAAGTGTTTATATGCCATCGATTACCAGAAAGAACATTTAAAATAAATGGTTACTACTTTCCTATTTGTTCTCGTTGCACTGGAATCTATATTGGAGCATTTTCTTATTTTATTTTTGTTATTTTTAATTATGTCCAATACAATTATCTACTGGTTTTAATAGCTTTTTTGTTAGTATTTCCCACATTTTTAGATGGTTTAACACAATTCTTTGGATATAGGGAAAGCAATAATAATCTTAGATTCATCACAGGTTTGATTGCAGGGATTGGTTTGGGTATCATAGTTAAAACTATAAAATTCATGTTAATTTATTGAGGTATTAGAATATGACTGATAAAAAAGGAATAAAAGAACAATGGAATGAACAAAGTAATAAACGAAAAGCCATTATGGGAATTGTAGGATTTTGCTGTTTGGGCATCATTTTAATTATAGTAATTGGTGGAATGGTATCACCTGATGCTATAAACAATACAGATAATCAAACTAAACTTAATCAAACAACTACAAATGAAACAACCTCTGCAAAAGCATCTAATGTTTTTGAAAATAAATATTATAAATTCACAATACCTGAAGGAACGACAATTAAAGACTCTGATGGAAACTTAGCTCCCCAAGGTGGAGATAATGAAAATTTAGAATTATGGGATCCAGCAGTAAACACTAAGGACATTGATGGTAAAGAAATCGGTTACGCAGAAATTAGTACAGGTAGAATGGATGGTGATGCCCAAAACAGTCTTACTGAACTAGGATATACTTCCTCAAAAAGTATAGCAGGTTATCAAAGTTATTATGATTTGACTCCTGCGAGTGGAGATCAAGAAGCATATTATGAATATCTCCTTATTCTTGGTGAAAGTAAAGAACAGCCAGGCCGTATAGATACTCTTGGTATTTCGTTTGACTCTGATACTGCTGATAAACTTAAGATAGTTATGGATAGTTTAGTAATCAAAAGTTCACTAATCAAATAAAATTATCTATTGTTGCTTAACTTATTAAGAGAACTAAATATTCAAATCAAACAAGCATATTGTTAGTGAATCATAATATTTAGTTCCAAGTTAAATATTTAGATCTGTTTTGAATATTCAGTTCTAATGAAAATATTAGGTTTATTGATTAACTAATAACTACCAAACTGTTAAGAAACTCTTTTACTTTTCTACGGATCAATATAGGACTATTTATCTTCATTATATTGTAAGTTATTGAACTTAGTATCATTATATTAAGAGTAATTTTAATCTAAATAGGTCCTGAAACTTTCTTGAAAATGAAGTAACTTAACAATTATTTAGTTATTTAACATTACTTAACAATTATTTGACAACCTAATCAGATCTTTAACTTCCAATTATATTTTATATAATTTATTGAAGGTTACAATGTTCCTTTCAGATAAACTTTATAATCTCTTTTTTAGTGATTTAAGGCATTATGGCCTGGAATTTTGTAACCTTCAAGGTTACATTTTGATGTTCGTTATATGGTAATTAAACGAAGTTAGATGTTAAAGATATTTTTATATATAAATAAATACCAAAAAAGGTATATTTTAGCTATTTTATATAGATTAAACAGGTGATAAATGATGGAAGAAAAAGCAATAATGAAACAAATTAACCTAAAACTAACCGAAAAACAACATAAAGACCTGGAAAAGTTAGGTTATGCTATGGGTGATGTAAGTAAATCAAACATGATCCGAATAGCAATAACAGAATACCTGATGAAATATGAAAAATTAATTGAATAATTTGGAATTATCAAAAATCTAAGGTGAATATTGCTTTTAAAATCAATTAGTAAAAATAGAAATCATTACTTTTCACAAGCTCAAACAATATAATAACAATATTAAAATAAAAATCAGAACCAATCTCACTAACATTATAAAGGAAAAAATTAAACATCATTATGAGAGAGGTATTTAGGAGTTTTATTCGCCTCTAAGAGTTTAAAAAACGAACGATAAAATAACTTATATAGTGCTTTAAACAAAAGAAAAGATTAGATTAGAACTAATATTAGATTAAAAAGCAGAATTAAAACAAATGAGGGCTTAAGTCGATGCGCCAACATCGACCAAATACTACCCTGCAAAAACATACTATAAGAATAAATCGTTACTATTGTTTTTGTTTTGTAGGATTATTTAAACTTAAGTATTTTAAAGGTCTTCATTAATTTTTAGTTCTCCAGTAGTTGAACATTAAATTATCTACGGAGGCCCAATATATGCCAAAACCACTAAATAAACATCAGATACCTACCTATCTTTTTCCTGGTCAGTACAAAGAACTTAAAGACACTAAGAAGATTATAAGATCAGAATATGGTTTAAGTATTCCAATGACTGAAATGTTAAGGGATAGTATAACTTTATTTTTGAAGGATCTTGAGAATCCAGAGTCTTTAAAATTGTATTTACAAGGTAAGGGGTTAATCAATGATTGCTAAGGATCAAAACAAGTTTAATTGCAATGATGACCCTTTTTATCAGTTTATAGATGAGTATTATTCTGATGATTATAATTATAACAAATATAAGAAGATCCTGAAAGCTGGTTTTAGTCAAGAAAAAACTAATTATCTATTATTAGTCGAGTTGATTATGGCTATAAGTTATTTAAATTATAATCTGGACTCTTTTAATAGGAGTGGGTTATAATGGATACAAAATTAGCAGCCATTCAGCGTATTTTTAAAGATAACTATGCTGAAACCACTGAATACTTATTATTAGGTGAATTTACTTATTTAAGGAAAATGAATTATTCTGTTAAAGAATTAGAAACATTTATTAAAATTTTAGTTTATGAGGATCCCAGGATTAATGAACATAAACTAAGGCATATCCTTACTAAAAAACCTGAAAACATCAACATTCAATGTAATACCATACTGAATAATTGTAAAGATGAAGGGTGGAAATCCGAAGATATAGAAGAATTGAATAATATTAATGAAGCATTACCATTAGAATTAAAATCAAAGAAGAATGGTGAGATTAGTTTCATATTAGATGAGGTTTTGCCATCATTAGAAGCTGGAAGGTTATCTGGAAGATCTAAAAAACTGTTAAGTAAAGCCATGGGTTTAAAATATGATATTATTAAAGATGATTTATCAGGAAATTTACTAATTAAAGAAGGATATGGATATAAACCAATAAGTGATTTCATGTACCATTACCTTTTAAATGAATTGATAGGGAATAATTACAATTTAACATTAGTTCAATCACAAAATATCAGTGGATATGAAGCAAGATACCAAACACCTGATAAAGAATTGATAATATTCAAAAATGGGATATTAAATAAGAAACAGTTTATTGAAAAACCCACAAAAGCAGTTTATAGTATATATCAAACCAGCTTTAATTGGAACCCTAAAGCAAAAGGAGATCATATATTACCTGCATTGAAAGAAATGTTAGGGGATCAGATTGATGACTTTCTTAAATTCATAGGTTACTGTTTTACTCCAGGAAACCCTAATCAAGTTATAGGATTTCTCATAGGGAAAAAAGGAGCTGGAAAAAGTACTCTGGCCAAAATAATACAAACAATAATTCCAAGATATAGTAATGTTTCACTTCAAAGTATTGCTAAAGAAGATTTCCATGTACCATCTTTATACTGTAAATCCATTAATATTGTAGATGACACTTTAACAACCCCTATTCATGATGTAGCTCCGATAAATACATTATCTTCTGGTGGTTCAATAAGGATAAATGCCAAAAATAAAGAACCATTCGAGGCGACACCCGACACTTTACCAAAATGTTTAATAATCGGTAATGCAGCCCCTTTAATCAGAGATCCCTCAGAAGCTATTTATGATCGAGTAATTATTTTTGAAACAATATCTAATTATAGGCATAATGAGAATGAAATCATTGATTTTGGTAGTACATTAACTGATGAGGATTATGAATGGTTACTTTATAATGCAATTACTAAGTTCCGTAAATCACCTAAAACATTAAGAGGTGGTGGTAAAAAGGTTATGGAGCGTTATGAATTGTTATCTAATCCTCTAAAATTTGTAATCAATAAGACTTATTTTTTAGATGTAGATCACACAAATATTACCCCAACCCATGATGTTATTAATGATTTGATAGTTAATTCAAAGAAATTAATAGATGCCAAAAAACTTAAAACAATGCCTAAAATAAATCCTAAAACTATTAAACCATTGCTTGAAGAATTAGGAGCAATTTATGATGGTGGGAAAGATGAAGATGGTAAATTTATTCGAGGTTATAGGTATCTCACTTTTAAAGAGTCTTTTCAAAATAAACTAAAGTATCAGTAATATCAGTAATATCATGTTTTTCTTATGAGTGAGTGAAAAATATATAAAACAATACCCTATTGAAATTACTGAAACTATTGATACTCCTGATATTATTATACTTTTTTAATATTTTTCCTATGAAATAAATGGAAGAAACTTGGAAGTTACTGTAAGAAACTAATTTTTTTTTAATAAGATCTTGCAGCTGCAAGGTGACTAAATTACTATTACCAGGTGACTGATTATTAACTAAATTATAAAAGATGTACAAAACCTGTATTTTATTGTATGAAACCCTTATCAGGTAACTGAAAAAGGAACTTTCCATGAACCAAAACCGAACCAAAAATAAACCATTATTATTTTTAGTTTAGTAAAGGGTTAGTAAAAGTTTAGTAAAACGGTTACCCCTGGGAAGATCCTAAAAAATAAAATATCACAAATGTAACACAATAGTGACACAAAAAACCCATAAAAAAGAATGTCATTCTATCATTGGAAGCTCATTATAACTGCATTATTTTTAAAATAAAATCTCTATAAGAAAATAACTTTAAATTATTTTAGTGTTACAAAGTGTTACAAAATTATCTTATAAAAAAGAAAAAACCGAATAAAAGTGAAACAAAACCGAATAAAATTCACACATTAAAAATCAAATAAAATCAAATAAAATCAAACAAAATCAAACAAAGTAAGACAAGTTAAGACAAAAACCAATATATTAAATTTTAATATAAGAAATTCTTTACTTCAAACCATTTTTTTTTAAAGTTGGATATTTCATAAGTTAGAATATAATAATTTAAATTCTAATGTCCAATATTTCAGACATCAAAATATATGGAGTTGGAAATTTCCGATTCTAGCAAAAACCAAGCAAAATACAAGCAAAAAATGACTATTTTAAAGCACTGGCCATGATCAAAAAGGCCTTATTATAATCTTATTATCAATATAGTATTCTTAGATGCTCCAGGCAATGACATTTAAACATGACCTAAAAACAAGCAATAAATAAAAGTCACTTACTAATCCTAATGTTGGTTAAATCGACATTAAAAAATCTAAACTGCAAGATTTCGCAGAGTTAAAAAATTCTAACTCTGAATATTCTCTATGTCGCAAATTTGCGACTTTAAATCCAAGGCTTATTAAATACTTAATTAAACTAAAACTCTTTTAAACCTCTTAACAAATTTTAAATATATTCTAAAGTCCGTTTAAAGGACTTTAGAAATTTAGCAAATTAACCTTTACAACCTTTACAACTTTACAATTTTTAAATTAATCTCTTCTAGTTTTCAAAACAGATCCCTATTATATATTTTAAATGTTCCTATTCAAGATCAATCCATCTATCCTTATATTAGATATTCATTATAAAAATTAATAGATTAAATCTTGTTTCTGTAATGTTTTGTATAATATACTGAACATTATTTTTCTATAAAAAATATGAAAATAAATGGAGGGCAATTAAATGGGCTTACTAGACTTGTACCGATGTCCAAATACTAAATGCTGGTGGGATAAAACTAGTGGAAAGAAGGGGGAAACTTGTCCTGAATGTGGAACTCCTTTAAAAAAAGTAGGTGTTCGTGAAGGATCAAAAATTAGTATTGAAAAAAAAAAAG
>JAGVIM010000079.1 GCA_020056045.1 Nanobdellota archaeon
GTGGTTTGATTGGCACTTGTTTTTAGGATGCTCAGAAATTAAAACAACAAAAATTGCATCCACTTACTAAAGTAAGTGGTTTAATTTCTGACATTAAAAGAATGTTCTCCTGTGAACAACCATATTTTTAATAAATAAAAGAGTTTTTAAATAAGAATTACTATTAAACTATATGATAAAGAAGGTATTTGGATTTGGATTTGGATTTGGAATTGGAATTGTATTTTATTTAATTGTACTTGTTTTGGCTATTTTTAGCAGGAATTTCTGTGGAAGATTATGCAATAATTTTTGTAATGGTGAACAAATTTCAAGTTGCTATTTTTTATTCTTATTTGTTGGTATTGTTTTTATTGTAAGTGCTAGTTGTTTAATTATTGATAGAAAAACAACAAAATAATCAGATACTACTAAAAAATTACTTGTAACTACTTTTTAGGTTTTGGATATATAAATATATAGCATTCCAAAATATATATTTCAAAAGCTAGTTTTTTATTTAAAGAAAACAGCTTTCTTTTCTTTATAAGAAAAGAAACTTGGGAAAGAAAAGAACTCAGTTTCTATTTGAATAAAATAAATTATAGGGGGGTAAATTAAACAAAAAATGATAATTGAATTATCGTTTGCCATTGTTGGTGGAGCTAATCTTGGTCTTGAAAAGTCCTGGAAATCTATCGAACAATTGATGAAAAGATATCCTCAGGCAACTTGGAAAAAAATAGTTGACTGGAAAAATGGTAAAGGTAAGTATATTATAGAGATTGATTGATTTTTTTTCTTTTTTTATTTAATAAGATAAAGAGTATTTAAGAATCTAATTCTTTGTGAGAGTGTGTATCTTAAGGTTTAACTCCCCATAAAACAATAATTACTTTAAATTTTATTTTTGTAAATTTCAAAAGATTTATAAATTAATAACCCTTTAAAAATTTATGAAAAGGGGTTTGGCATTCTTTATATTAATTATTATTTCTTTGCAATTAGTTAATGCTGGAGAGATTTTTGGAGTGCCTGGAACAGACTCTCCAACTTATTCCATAGGTCCAGA
The DNA here is from genome assembly GCA_020056045.1 of Nanobdellota archaeon. Taxonomy (GTDB): domain Archaea; phylum Nanobdellota; class Nanobdellia; order Pacearchaeales; family GW2011-AR1; genus ARS1285. Next base: position 1,052 of record JAGVIM010000079.1, read on the forward strand.
AAATATTGCAAATTGGCCTGAACAAGTTAAATTGCAGTGCAAACAACTGCAGGAAAAGATAATCGCAGATTGTAAAAATAGTGGATATCAAAATTGGAATGTCCTAAGACTAGTTAATGGATATTCAAAAAGATATCAAGAATTATTATTGGGCGGTTCTGATTATCAAACTGTAAGAAAAAAATTATCTGACCCAAATTTTCAACCAACAGAACAAGATAGAGAAAATGTATTTAAACAAGCAGCAAGAGAACCAGGTTCAGTTGTAGTAAGTTATGATGATAATATTGAAAATGTTCTTTGTAAGGAATCTATCGTGAAAGGAGTAGAACACTGGACACTATCTTCAGGCGGAACTTTTACTTTTATGGATTCAAAATATGATTTTTTAGAAACTCAAAATCAAGTACAATACTCTAATCAATATGCATGTAATTTTATATGCTCGGCATGGAATTGTGAGGAAGATCTTATTCGAACAGGAGACCAGCCAGTTGTAGTTGATATATTTAATGAAGTCCTTAAAGATGCCCCACCTGTAATAGCGCAGGCAGTTCTTAAAGAAGCTGTTGGAATGCAAGTAACTCAGGGTGATAAATCAGAAAACTATGTAATTGTAATTGACAGAGGAAAAGGAGAAGTAAAAAGAATGGAAAAAGTACAACCAACACAAAAATTCTCCCTTATGATACACACTACTCCTGAAGAAATAGAAAAATTAATAAAAAGTGGAAATAAAAAATTAGCAATAGCACAGGCAATGCAAAAAAGTTATGTTACAGTTACAGGAACAGGGATAATTGGAAAGATAGCTGTAGAAGGAATGAAATATTATTTAACTCCTGAAACAATGTCTCAGTTTGAAACGTTTCTTTCACCACCCACTACATTTACATTTAATTACAATAATGAAGCATCAAAAATCACTCTGAGAACTCAAACTGGACAGCCAGCTCTTGTTACTTTAGAAAGCCAACCAAAAACACCTGTTGTGATAGGGGCACAGGGAAATGCAATAGGATACACAACACAAACAGCACAAGTAATGGCTGAAAGAGCAGCATTATTTGCAGCATTATATAGTGATAATGCAGGAATATATTCCTATGGATATACACCTAAATCTTCCAAAAAAACAAATAGTAATCCTCTGACATATACTCAAAATATAGCAATACCCTCTGGAAATTCAAAGAAAAACATGCAAGCAGGACTTGCATATGGAACTGGAAAAGCATTAGCATCAACATCAACTAACACATTGGGGTATTTTGTAGGTTAAAATGGGTAAAAAAATTTTAATTGGACTCGCAATTTTCATAGGAATAATTTTAATTTTATTATTAGGGGGTTATATTTATTTACAAACACGACCGGGATTTGGTCCAAAAATCCCAGTCACTCCTGAGAAAGATATATTATTAAATCCTGAAAACGCACAACTCTACTCTATATTTGCACAAGCAGGACTAGAAGACGCTCTTGTAGATGTTAAGGAAAAAGAAGTCCTTGTCGGTCTAAGCATACCTGATGGAAAAAATAAAGAAGATATACTGTTATTTATTTATGGAGCTGCAACTGGATTTAAAGCAACAGCTGAAAGTGTAACTGTCCATATTATAAACAAAGATACTATAGAAGAATATACAGTTAAGACTGAGGATGTAGTATTATATGCAGATGGAAAACTAACAAAAGATGAATTTGATAATAAAATTATTAAAAAAACAATAAATGCCTAAAATTATTTTTCTTATCATCTACAAATCAATAATGATTAGATGATTATTTACTTTTCCACAGCCCGTGTAAATTACAATATTCTCTTGCAAAAAGAATATTATCTAGAGGCATAAAGAATTCTGCTTCTGGTTTATCTCCAGGATTTAAGAATTTTCTTCCTGTTTTTCCATCTTTTGTGATTATCTCTATCCATTCAATATAATGTTTTTCTTCCATTGGATGAGGAACACTGCCAATCTGAATAAGGACACCTTGAGGGGTTTCAGACAAAATTGGAACATGTTTTTCTAGACTTGCTTCAACAGTATTTTCTTCTAATAATTTCATTGGTTCACCACAGCAAACTAATTGTCCTCCTGCTTCATGAAGGACTTCAATTATATTCCCACAAATTTCACATTTGTAAATTTGATTTTTTTCTGTCATGAAATTATTAATATTAAGAAGTATAAATAGTTTGTGAAGCAAGAATTAACCCATTAATATTTGTTGAGGTTTTTCAGTAGATGCTTTTTTTCCTAGAAAAATATATCCTGTATCTTGATCATGCCTTAAAACTTGTCTTGTTAATTTTTCACCATGCCAATCTTTGTATTTTGGAATATTAATAACTCCTGAGATATTAACTTGTGCCCCATCAATTCTACCTTGTAAACCATAGACTTGACTATCATAGGCACTAAGATCCTCTTCAAAACTATAAACATTAATACAATCCCCATTGCTACAATGAACAAGAAGGCCTCTTGATTCAGTAGGAACAACTGTTTTTGGTTTGGGCAAACCATTGTCTGAAATAAATTGATCTAATACATTATCAAGAGTTGGAAATATAGTTCTTTGTCTTGGAACTGCAAAAGGAACCATTGTTGGGCTTAGTTTTTTTGCCATAGAAAAGCTAATTTTTAACTATATTTAAGGATTATTGTATTAATTATTTTGTTTTTTAACCACTATAAAGAAACAACAAAACAAAGGATTTATAAATTCTAAAATATTAGAAAAAATATGGGATTATTGAATAAGCTAGGAATTGGAATAGGAACAGGGCTTGTGTCTTTAGGACTTTTAGGAACTCCTGATTTTATTAATATGGGCTTACTTGAGGATAGAGTTACTGCAGCTGAACAAATTCCAAATTCTGGAAAACCTTTAGATTCTGATAAAGTTAAAAAAGATTATACTTTTGATGAAGTTAAATCTGCACTTGGAGAAAGATATACTAGATTAACAGATAGTCAAAAGAAAACTGTTGAAAATAATTATAAAAGTGAAAAGGGATATATTAATTTTTCACATCATACAATTCTCGGACTTGTATATAGCAAAAAGACTCCTGAATCTCTTAGAATTAGTGATGATGAATTAAAAGAAATAGCTGATTTTAAAATTTCAGAACTAAGACAAGAAGAACTGGATGAATATTTAACTGTATTTCCCTGGATAAAAAAAGAAAATATTGCTAAGATTGATAAAGATCCAAAAAATCCAGATAAAATGCTTATTTACTATACTGAGTTTTATAGACAGCTTGAACATGTATCAAATATTTTTAAAGATAATTAAAAAAGGTTCTAAAAAGAAAAAGTAATTTTAAATATTAATAATTAAATCAATTATTTTTTATAATTTTTTCTACTAATGTTCTTATTAATATTTAAAAAAAATAAAGCAATCAATGCAACAATTAGTATTACTACAACCAAACCCACTAAAAAAGGCATATTATTATTATTATTATTTGTAATTTTATCTATTAAATTCAAGGGTTTTTCTTCATTCTGATTTAAATTTACTATATTTTTATTTACAGGGTTTCTAACACTTGTAAAGTTAGCCTTGTTAGTTTTATTAGTATTATTAATGTTCTTTATTGGAGCTGAACCGCTGCTTCCGCCTCCACCGCTAGAACTACCTGAATTTCCACCAGTATCAATAATACCCATACATTCCCCACAATCCTCTAGACATGAAGAGCAAGTTTCACTATTATTGCAAGTTCCATCACCACAGGATTCAAAAATTATATCCCCTAAAAAACAATCAGTTAGATTATATTTTGTTATAGTCATATTAACTTCATCATCTAATGCGCCTGCTGGAATATCTAAAACAATCTCATCATTTAAACTAATACTAGTTGTTTCAGTACCGCCTATATTTTTAGAAAAAGTAGAAATCAAAGTGCTATTGCAGGAACTAAAAATCAAATCATGGTCTTCTTCTTTATATGTTTCTGGATTAGTTAGATTAGGATAATAAGAATAATTCATTGTTAAAGTTGCATCAGCATTAAAATTTACATGAGGAGTTATAGCATAAGCTATTCCATCAATAGAAAAATTATCTTGGGTTTGTTCCCTTACAACAAATATGGAGGTGCCTGATTGTGTTGAAGGATTGTTTTGAGATTTAAAACACTGTTTTGCTAGCTTTTCTGAGGCAGATAATAGGCCTAGGGGTCTGTTAAAAGTATTAATTATACTATTTCCTTTAAAATTATTTGCTATATCAATTCCATCATTAACCTTAGAGTCTATAGGAGGAAATCCAGTATTTACATGAGGGCTTAGGGATGTAGAAAAAATATTACCCATAATATTTGAAAAGAACATTATAGATATTTCACATCCATTAGATCTTGTTCCACCTGGATTTCCCAATGGTGATAATTTTCTTGCTTTTTCTTGAGCATTGTTAAAAACAGAACCCTTTAAACATGGGTTTGGAGTATTAACATCTTTTAAGCTCACTAGGGAATTTATAAAATCAAGATTTTTATTTAAAGATGTGTCTAAACTATAAAATTTTATGGTCTTTTTATTAGCGCCACTATAAAGGTTATTATAGGTTGTAATTTTTTTATAGAGATTATTAATTATATTTTCCCTTACTTGATCTGTTGGACAACACCCATTATAGGATACAATTAATTCAATTCCATCTGGAATCAATTTATTTGAAAAGTGGTCTTTTGCAAGTTGCTGAGGATCTCCTGTTGGAAAATCTAAATTTGCTCCAGGAACACCTGCATCTCTCCAAGGTGTTTCTCCTTTTTTAATATTCTTGCATATTGGCTTACAATCAGCACTGCAATTTTTAGTTACTCTTGTTTTACAATCCTGATCACCTTGCTGGTCTTTACAAATACTATTACTCTTACAGCTAGTTTTTATATCAGCACAGAATTTTCCAGGATCACAGGTTTCATCATCACCTGTATCAAGAACTCCATCAGGTCCTTTATCATCAATTATTTTATCGCCACATTCTTTAATTTTACAATTAGACCAACAATTGTTAGTATTTATTGTTGTACAAGTTTCATCACCTATACCTTTACATTTAGAAATAGAATTTGTACAATCAGTTACATTATCTGCACAGAATTTTCCAGGATCACATTCTTCATCATCATCAGTTCCAACAATTCCATCAGAGCCATTTAAATTTACAAATTTATCACCGCATTCTTTAATTTTACAATTAGACCAGCAATCCTTAGTCTCTCTTACAGCGCAGGATCCATCTGAACATTCTCCAAAGTTATTACATAAATTTCCATCTGCACAATGCATTCCAGGGTCACAGGTTTCATCATCATCAGTTCCAACAATTCCATCAGGACCTTTAGAATTAATATTTTCATCCCCACAAACTCCTGGACCTGGTACAAATTGAACATTTGTTATTTTAATATTATTACCATTTCCAGCTCCATTAAATAAATCTCCAGTTCTTATTCCCTGATAGGTTTGTTGCCATATTCCTCCTCCAGCCCCAATTCTAAAATTTAATATATCCCCTTCTTTAAATAAATTAAGTGGAATTTTTATGTTTGCAGTATTATTATGAATGACACAAGCACAGCCAGAATTATACTGATAACACGGATGAGTATTTGCAGAATATAGATTTTTCCATCCAGATCCATCAGAACAATAACAATCTGGAGATCCTTTGACACAACTAGAACAATTTCGCTCCCACATCATGCCTTCACAACGTTGACATATAGAATCACAACTAGAATTAGAACCAAAACATCCTTGGATAGAGGCATAACTATTATAACAATCTTCAGTTTCATATTTAACACTAAGATTAATATCTATATATCCTGAACAACCAACCGACACTGGAAAACTAACAAAATGTTCTTCTTTGTAGGGGTCTTCTAAAGCCCCCCACCAGGTTCCATCACCAGAACATCTTCCCGCATAACAATCTCCCCCATTTTCTAATGGAGAAATAGCTGTAGATTCTAATCCTTTCAAACCGCTGATTATTGCATTTAGTTTAGTCATATCACACTTACTCTGGATAGAAATATTATCTTGAATAGAAACTTCTCCAAATAACCATTTTAAGGAAAAAAAATCTTTTATATTATCTACTATGTTTTTTTCTTCATTATTATATTGAACTACTTTTGCATTTATCTTTTTATCAATAAATATATTCTTAAGAAAAATATTACTTATTAATAAAACTCCCAGGGTTATAATAAAAATAATTATTAATAAAAATAAAAAATTATTTTTCCTCTTTTTCATAGTCTTCTGGGGCAAATGTTACTTATATATTCTCTTACAATTCATCGAGAGGGTTTTTAATTGATTTTAATTGTTCATTTGAGATGTGGGTATAAATTGTTGTCGTTGATATATTGCTATGACCTAAAATTAATTGAATCTTTCTTAAATCAACTCCAGCATCTAGAAGATGTGTTGCCAGGCAATGCCGAAGAGTATGAGGATGAACATGTTTATTTATTCCTGCCTTGAAGGCTGCTTTTTGAACAATCTTTTGAATATTTCTTGTTGTTAGAGGGGTTTTTTCTGAAAAAATATAATTCCAATCTTGATGTTTTTCTGTATATTTTTTTAATTTTGTTGAAAGTTTTTTTGAAATAAAAAACATTCTGTCTTTTTTTCCTTTTCCACTTCTTACCCATCCAGTATTTTCATTAAAATCTAAATTTTGTTTTTTTAAAATAACGAGTTCAGATACTCTTAGTCCTGAGGAATATAATAATTGGATGATTAATTTGCTCTTAGATGTTGATGAAGAATTAATTAATTTAATTACTTCTTCTTTTGTTAAAACCTCTGGTATCTTTTTTTCTGATTTAGGTCTTTTAATTCCTGCTGTTGGATCTTTTTGAAGAAGAGAAGAATAGGCAAATTTTATCGATGCTAAAAAAACAATTGTTGAACTTGTTGCACGATCATTCATTTTATCTGCAAGAAAATTCTTAATATCTTGTGGTTGGATATCTGCAGGCCCCTTGCCTGAGTGCAAGAATAGCTGTTTATTAAAATCAACATAATTTCTAAGCGTATATGGCGAGAGTTTTCCTATTTTGATTTCTGTTTCTAGGTTCTTGAGAAATTGTTCTTGGTTCATGATAGTTTTTTCTCCATTAAAAAGTTTATAGTTTTAACTCCTTGCCAAGATTTTTCTATCTTTTTAATTAATTTATAGCCTAATTTTTTATAGAAACCTTTTGCCTTTTCTACTGAGTTTAGATAAAGTTTTTTTATTTTATTTTTTCTTGCATAATTTTCAATAAAATCCATTAGTTTAGTACCAATTCCTTTCCTAGTATAATTATACTTTACAAATACCCCTTTTATTTTATTATTATCTAAACTAATAGTTCCAATAATCTTATTTTTTTCTAATAAACAAAACATAGCGTAATCTTTCATTTTTCTTTTAATCTCCTCGGGAGAATTTCTTTTTTTTAGTAAAGATATTAATTCTTTAGAATAGTTTTCTCCTTTAATCTTTCCAAAAGTTCCCCTTCTTAGTTGAGATAAC
>JAGVIM010000072.1 GCA_020056045.1 Nanobdellota archaeon
ATCATATTATTTAAAGGATTTTAAGGTTTTTATAATTTTAGGTATTTTTTTATTACTAAATGATACTTAAAATAAAAATAGAAAATATAATTAGCACATAAAAAAATATTCTTAACATCACACAAAATAAATTAAAAAATAGAATATTTTTTAAACCACCTTTTCCATTAGTTTATCATGAAAATCCTTTCATTACACTGTGATTATATAAAATTTAAGCCTTTAAAAAAAGCATTAAATCAACCCGAAGAACTTAATGAAAAAAGGAAAAAAGAAATAAATGTAGAAGATCCTTTGGTAATATTCACAGCAGTAGAAAAACAAGATGAGCAAAACTCGAATCTTCTTCAACAATATATTGAAGAAATACTTTCCCTTGCTTCTCAAGTTAATGCAACAAACATTGTTTTATATCCCTATGCTCATTTATCATCCTCATTAAGCAAACCAGATTTTGCATTAAAAACATTAGAAAAAGCAGAAAAAGAACTTGAAAAAAATAAAAAATTTCAAATAACAAGAGCTCCTTTTGGTTATTACAAAGAATTTGAATTAAAATGCAAAGGCCATCCTCTTTCAGAATTATCAAGAAGTATTGGTGAAACTAAGGAGATTGAAACCTTAAAGAACCTAGGTTCTTTAGGTAAAGAAGAAGTAATTGATTATAAACAATTATTAAAAGAAGTATCAAAATCAAAACTAGACACAAGAGAACTAAAAGATAATGACCATAGAATAATTGGAAAACAAATGGATTTGTTTTCATTTTCAGAAACAGCACCAGGAATGGTTTTCTGGCATAATAATGGTTTAATTATAAGAAATAAATTAATAGAATACTGGAGAGAAGAACATAGAAAAGCAGGCTATCAAGAAATTTTAACACCTCAAATTTTAGATAAAAAACTCTGGCTTATTTCAGGTCACTGGGAAAAATTCAAAGAAAATATGTTTATGACAAAATATGAAGGTAAAGAATTTGCAGTAAAACCAATGAACTGTCCAGGAGGAATGTTAATTTATAAAAATTCTCCAAAATCCTATAAAGATCTTCCATTAAGAGTAGGAGAACTTGGAATTGTCCACAGGCAAGAATTATCAGGAGTTGTTGGAGGATTATTAAGAGTTATTCAAATAACTCAAGATGATGCTCATATATTCTGCAGAGAAGAACAATTAGAACAAGAAATAACAAACATAATTGAATTAATAAATAAATTTTACAAAACATTTAATCTTCAATTTGATCATGTAGAATTATCAACACGACCTGAAAAAAGAATAGGAAGTGATGAAGTATGGAATAAGGCAGAAGCAATACTGGAAAAAGTTTTAAAGAAAAAGAAAATGATTTTTAAAATAAATAAGGGAGATGGTGCTTTCTATGGACCAAAAATAGATTTTCATGTAAAAGATTCCCTAGGAAGAACCTGGCAATTATCAACAATTCAACTAGACTTTGCAATGCCAGAAAGATTTGATCTATCCTATACTGACGAAGACAATTCTCAAAAAAGACCTGTAATGGTCCACAGAGTTGTTTATGGAAGTTTAGAAAGATTCCTAGGAGTTTATCTAGAACACACAAATGGAAAACTTCCTTTGTGGATAGCACCAAAACAAATTAGAATAGTAAACTTCACTGATAAAAACAACAAAGCCTGTGAAAAACTATTTGAAGAATTAAATGAACTTGGATTTAGAGTAGATCTAGATTTAAAATCAGAACCTATCAGTGGAAAAATAAAACAAGCTGAAATGGAAAAGATACCTCTAATTGTTGTTATTGGAGACAAAGAAGAGCAATCAGGAAATCTTGCAGTAAGAAAAGATAACAAAGTTACTCAAATAAAGAAAGCTGATTTCATAAAACAGATAATGAAAGAAAGAGAAGAAAAAATATAAGATTAATCAAATTGATTATATTTCTCCAATAAGTCAATTACATTCTCTTTATCTCTCTTGTTAGGTATGCCCATACGTATATAATTTTTTAATATACCATTAGAATCAGGATAATCTGATAGGTTACACACTAAAATATTGTGTTTTTTCATATAATAGACAAATTTTTCTGCATTGATAACCTGAAAAGTCAAAAAATTTGCGCGAGAATCTAATACATTCCATTTTTTCTTTTGCAATGTTAATATTATCTCCTTTTTAATTTCATTAAGA
>JAGVIM010000223.1 GCA_020056045.1 Nanobdellota archaeon
ATGTTTTATTTCATCTAAATAAATTAAATAAACTTTTTTTATTTTTAATGTTTTTAACATTGAGTTTCTTACTTTCTTTACAATATTCATTAGATGTTCATAATCTTTTTTATCTAGTAAATGAATATCTGAAACTTTTTTCTTCCAAACTACTACAGCATGACCTTTTGTTATAGGGTAATTTGCAAGAGCAGCATAGAGTTTTTTATCTTCATAGAAAATAGCTCCTTTTTTTGGATTTGGTAATTCTTCTTTCATTATTAAACTCCTATAATGCTACCTACAAAATGTTTGTTATTTAAAAAATTGTTTAGATTTTTTAGATCTGGCCCTAATAAGTAAGTATGAATATTATATTTTTTTATTATTTCTGCTGCTTTTTTATCTAGAATAAAGTGCTGTCCTGGAGTAAATCCTATTTTATTGGCTATTTTTAGAAATTCTTTAGGGGAAATTTCTGGAATAAATTTTGCACTTTTAAATTTTTTTGGATTTTTGTTATATAATCCTGCAACATCTGAAAGATTGATAAATTCTGTGTTAAAATAATGTGCTAGTTTTGCAGATGTTGCATCAGAGGTTTCTTCTTTTGCATATCTTAGTGCTCCACAAAGAACAATGTCATGTTTTTTTATTAGATTTTCAACTTCAAGCATATCTCTCGGAATCATTTGATTTGCGTTTTTTTCAAAGAAATATGTCATAAATTTTGCATTAAGTCTTGTGGAAGCTATTCCAAGAAGGCTTTGATAGAGATTTTTATTTTTTTGTTTATTTTTTAGACCATTAATATATATTCTTGCAGTTTTCCCTCCACCACAAACAATTACAAATTTGTAATTTTTTATATTTTTCAAAAGTATTTTTTTAAACTCTTCGAGAAATTTTATATCTATATTTTGAGGAACAATTAAACTACCCCCAAGACTTATAACAATCACCTTTTTTTCCATATTAATGTTTATAGTGTTAATATTGAATGCAGGTTTATATATATTACTTTTGAATGTATATTCTGGAATGTAATAATCTCTTTTAATTGACATTCTATAATAAAATTATGGTTCCTGAACTAAACTCTCGAGTTTTTAGAGACCATTTATTTTATTCTATAAATGGTAGAGATCGTCAAGTTATGTCTGCTGAAGCTGAAATTTCTTCTGATAGTGATCTTGTTACTATCTATAGGAGGACATCTTCTAAGTTTGTGGAAGTTACCCCTATCTATACTATATTTTCTGAATCAAATCCTACTATTGATTTATTTGTTGAATCTGGAATTCCTGGAGTTTATAGATCTGATTTTTTAAAATTCTTAGAAATTATGGTAAATTCTGATCAAATTTTTTCTCCTGGAAATTCCTTGCATAATTGTTTGAGACAAGAAGACTTAGATAGATGGAGAACAGTTCTCAAAAGAGTTCCTCCTTTAGATGAACCTAAAATGACTTGTTCTGTTCATAGAGAAGTTAAATCTAAGGCAGATCTTGATGCTGTATTGAATGCATTTTATAATTATATGGGTATGCCTGTTTTATTTTATTTAAATAGAATGGGTGAATTTTTTAAACAGTAAATAATTTATTATCTGTTACATTAAATATTTTTAATCTTACTCCTGCGTCTAACCAACCATGAGCATAATTTAAACATCCAAAGGAATTAACATAATCATTATTTTTTTCAGAAAAATGTTTTGCGTCAGATAAATAACATTCAACCATTAAGATAATTTCTCTTGCTTCTATTTCTCTATTTTTTGCAATTGATTTTTTTGCAATTTCTAATGCTTTGTTTGTTAAGTTATAATATTTCTCTATTTTTTGTGTTGTTATTTTATCTTGGATTTTCATAAATATATAATAAAATTCTAGTTTAAATATATTTTCTAATGGATAGTTGAGAAATATGGTTCTTGATATCTGGCTTTTATTATCTAATTTTGTTAAATGACTATTAAATCGCCTAAATCATTTAAAAAAGGGAAAAACTTTAAAAAGAATCAAAAAGGGGAAATGGGAGAAGTAATCTTCTCCCTCCTTTTATTTTTTGTTTAATAATGAATAAGGGGTTGTTTTATTTATTATAAATCTTGAACCAACGAATTCTGAAACAATTGCCGAAATTATAGAGTTTCCTACTGCTGCCTTTAAAATTCCTCCAACTAAGGGTATTCTTGCTTCATTTGCAAAATATTCAATAATTGATTTTATTTCTAGTTCATTAAGAATTATTCTTGTCACGTTTATTTGATTATATTTCTTTACTATAATATTTTTACCAGGTCCTTGACATTCAATTATAATAATTGAATTATCTTTTAAAAGAGGATTTATCAATTCAATTGCAGGACCTTTTCTAATGGAAGTTGTTTTTATCTGTTCCATTAAGTTTATATTTGGTTTTGTAAGAATTATTTCTTGTTTTTTTGGAACTATTTGTTTTGGTTTTTTAAGGAAAAACCCGGTCATTTCAGGTCTTTTAACTATTTTTCCGCGATATATTGTTGGTTTTCTTTTTTCTTGAATTTGAGATTGAAAGATTTCTTCAGTTTGTGTTTTGGTACCAATACTTTTTTCAAAATCTTCTGTATTTAAATCAATGATTTCTTTAGGTAAAATGATAACTTTTTGCTGAGGATTATTATCTTCTATAAATTTCTTTCTTATTTTTTCTACATCTATGTTGTGTTTAGTTTCATACTCTTTATATTTTTTTAAAATCATTTCTTTTACAAAAAGATTTAAAAAAATAATTCTAGATAATTCTAATTTTTGTTCCATATTAGGGATTAATATCTTGGAAGATTTCTTGGTTTAAACAAAGGGTTTTCTTGTTCCCTTTGAATTGATTGTTGGAATTGTTGTGGTGGTATCTGTTGCTGAGGTATTTGTTGTGACATTGGTTGCATTGGACTTGCTTTATTTCTTATTTTATCTTCCATTAGCATTATTCCCTTTGCAATTGTTTTATTTTGATCAAGTAATGAATCTAATTTTTTTAAAAATTCCTGATCTACATCTGTTGCTTTTTCAGGAATACCTTCTGCATATTTTTCTGCAAAACTTTTTGCTGAAATTTCAATTAATTGAAACATTTTTTCCATATTATTTGATAAATCTTCAAATTTTACAGCAAGGTTTGTAAGAACTTTTTGAAGAATAATAAAGTTGTCAATTAATTTTTCTTCAACTTCAGTTTTTGAAAGTTTCTTTTTTTTATCAATTCCTTCTTTTTTTTCCATCAATATGATAATAATCTTTAATTTATAAAGATTGCCTTATCAATCTTTATTCCATTAAAGTTTTACAACTTTAAGTTATAAAGATTAGGGTTTTTCTATTTTAAGGGTATAAAGAATAATTTATAAATATTGAGGTTGTTTTTAAAAAGATGGTTTCCTTAATTCAAGTAATAATTTTAAGTATAGTTCAGGGAATAACAGAATGGCTTCCTATAAGCAGTTCTGGACATCTTGCGATTATACAGAATATTTTTGGTTTTCAAAACCTTTCATTTGATGTTTTTTTGCATTTTTCAAGTATTTTTGCTGTTTTGGCTATTTTTTGGAAGGATATTATTAAGCTCTTCAATATAAGCAAATGGGGAAATGTAAAATATGTTTTATTAATAGTTATTGGAGTAATTCCTGCAGGCATTGTTGGATTTTTGTTTAGAGATCAAATTGAAAGTTTTTTTTCAAGTATGTTTTATCTGGGAATATTTTTTATTATTTCCGGAGTTTTTATTTATTCTACTAAATTTGTTAAAAGTAAACA
>JAGVIM010000021.1 GCA_020056045.1 Nanobdellota archaeon
CTAGACACTTCAATCTGGATGGATATTTATGAAGACAGGAAAGGCTATGCACAAGAACCATTAGGAGACTTTGCTTTGAAGTTATTTGCTTTAATCAGGAATAAGAAAAGTAAACTTGTAATTTCTGACCTGTTAATCATAGAATTAGAACTGAATTATTCTATTGCAGAAATAAATGGCATGATGAATCCATTCAAGGATATAATCGAGAAGATTATTGCTAAAAAAGAACAAAGAGATGAAGCTAAAAGAATTGGTGAAGAGAGAAATGTTCCTAAAGGAGACGCTTTACATGCAATTCTGGCAAGAGACTATAATTTAATTCTTGTAACCAGAGATAACCATTTCAGAGAATTGGAAGATATTTCAGAACACCGCAAACCTGAAGATATTATTTAAGTTTCTTAGACAATTCTTCAAAAGCCCTTTCTCTTATTTCTTCATACTCTTTTTCTGTAGTTTTCTTTTTTGAAGCGCCTTTCAAATGAGCTATTTCCTGCATTGCTTTTTTTAATTTAACATCATCAACTTTTTCTCTTAATGCAGCCCTGATGAATTCTGTCCTGTTTTGATAGCCTGCAATCTTTGCAGTTTTATCTACATCTTCCAAAAATTCATGTTCCATCTTGAATGTTACTAGTTCTGTTGCCATATTAACAATGTATATACACTTTATATATAAACCTTTCTCTTTTTCTTGTAAAAACCCTTCCTTCTCAATCCAATAACACAATCCACCCCACCAACATGCTTCTTTTGAATATCTCTTTTGGTGGGCTATAAAACTTGGAAAAATAAAACCCTATTCAAATCCGCTCTCTGTCGCAATAACGGGTGATGTTTCTTAAGTCGAATGCGGGTGATAATCATTTCGTTAATTTACACACTGTTAAAATCAAAAACCTATTTTTTGGAAAAAGAAAATCAATTAATTTTCCCAAAGTGTTAATAATTGATTTTGGAAATTCCGTAGGTAAAGGATTCCCAAAATAGAGAGATTCAATCCATTCTACTTTTCTTCCTCTTTTTTTTGCAACATTTATTAATAGATCTTGCAATGTTTTCTTATTATAAAAATGTTCAGTATCAAGCCTATAACCTGGAAAAAATCTTTTGGGGAGGTATTTTAAAATTAGGGCCTTTATAATCGGTCCAGAATACAGATTAGGTACTCCAATAGCTACAAGTCCATTTTTCTTTGTAACTCTCATCATCTCTGATAAAATTAACTTTAAATCCTGGATTTTATAGTGTTCGACAACACCCATGTTCCAAACAAAATCAAATGTTTCTTTATTAAAAGGCATATCAAAAATATTGCCAATAACATATTTTACTTTTTTGGCTTTAAATTTTTTAGCGATATGTCTTGCATATTGTAATGCCTTTGGCGATATGTCCAATAATGTTTTATCTAGATTCTTGTTTAAAATAATAGAAGATCTACCAGACCCACTTCCAGATTCAAGTATTTTTGAGTATTTATATTTTAAAATTAGAGGATATAGATAGTTTTTTATTTTTGTATAATAATCTTCATCCCAAAATGTTGAAAATTTTGGTTTCTTTGCAACATTTTTGAGTTTTGATTCAAAGATTGTATCCCATTGTTCTTTTTCATGTTCTATAGTCTCCTCAAGATGTTTTCTCTTTCTATTTATCATCTTACTGTATCATCTCTTTTTTAATATAGGACCTTCAGGCGTATCTTCTATTATAAAACCAGAATTATAAATCTCGCCTCTTAATTTATCTGCTTTCTTCCAATCTCTATCTCTTCTTGCATCTTCTCTCTTTTTTAATAATTGATAAATCTCTTTATCCGCTTCTATCTTTTCTGGTTGTATTTTATCTAATCTCAATCCAAATACATTATCAAAGTTTAATAATAGTCTATATTTATCGGAATTGCCGATTTCATCATCTCCCAACATATCCCACATTGCAGCCAATGCTTGTGGAGTATTAAGATCATTGAATACGCTTGAACGAAATCTATCTAAGTATTTTCTTCCAATTTGGCTTTCCATTTCTCCAAGCTGAACATCTCCTACCTTTTCCTTTAACTCTAAAATTTTTCCTTTTAATCTATCGAAAGAATTTGACGAATTCTTTAGAATTTCTTCTCCAAATAAAATCCTCTTTCTATAGTGAGCTCCCAAACATAAATATCTATATACTAAAGGATCAATTCCTTTTTCCTCCAAGGTTCCTAGATTGACAACATTCCCAAGAGATTTGCTCATTTTCTCTTGATCGCTCATAACTAAGAAATCTGAATGTAGCCAATAATGCACAAATTTCTTCCCAGTTGCTCCTTCTGACTGAGCTATTTCGTTAGTGTGATGGATTGGTATATGATCTATTCCACCAGTATGAATATCAAAAGTTTCTCCTAGATATTTCATAGACATTGCAGAACACTCTAAATGCCATCCCGGAAACCCATCCCCCCAAGGAGAATCCCACTCCATATCCCTTTTTTCTTCAGGTCTTGAAAACTTCCACAATGCGAAATCTGTTTTATTCCTTTTTTCTCCAACTTTTATTCTTTTCCCAGCCTGTAATCCTCTGATATTTAATTTTGCTAAATCCCCATATCTTGGAAATTTAGAGGTATCATAATACACTCCATCTGAAGTTATGTAAGTAAATCCTTTTTGTTCTAATCTTTTAATTAGCTTTATCTGTTCCGGAATATGGTCTGTAGCCTTGCATAAAACATGAACTGGTTGTATATTTAATTTAGAGGCATCATCTAAAAATTGTGTAGTATACATTTTAGATATCTCCCATGAAGTAGTTTTTTGTTCTCTTGCAGATTTTTGTAGTTTATCTTCTCCTTCATCTGCATCACTTGTTAAGTGTCCCACATCAGTTATATTCATTACTTGTTTTACTTTATACCCTCCATATTCTAGAACTCTTCTTACAATATCTGCAAAAATATATGCCCTCATATTGCCTATATGTGCTCTATTATAAACAG
>JAGVIM010000135.1 GCA_020056045.1 Nanobdellota archaeon
AAGGGTATGAAGTAAAGCCGGATTATTCTATATATAAGGAAATCTGCAAGACCGGAAAAATAATAATTGCAAATGGAGACATTGATTCTAAGGAAAAAGTTGAAAGGTTAAAATCCTATGGAGTAAATGGGGTAATGATTGGAAGAGAAGCGGTTAATAATCCTCAAATTTTTAATTTTCTTAAGGGAAATAAATTAATTTCTTCTGAAGAAATAAAAAAAGAATATAATGAACTTGCTGAAAAATATAATGCTCCGTTTAGATATAGAAAAAATATTATGAAGAGGATGTTATAAATAATATTAATAACAAAGATTAAAATGAGAGATAAAAGATTTGTAGCAGAACATAGAAATGGAGTTTTAAAAAAAGAGCAGCATTATCAACTGATTAAATGGGTATGTGATTGTGCTGAGCATGTATTGCCTCTTTATGAGGGTGTTGTTGATGAAGGATTAAAACATGCTTTATTTATTGCTAAAGAATGGACAAAAGGAAAAGCTTCTGTTGGGGATGCTAGAAAAGCAGCTGTTGCATGCCATGCTCTAGCTCGTGAATCATTAAACCCAGTTTCAATTGCAGTTGCACGCGCTGTTGGACATGCTGTTGCCACTGCCCATATGGCTGATCATTCTCTAGGGGGAGCTTTGTATGCACTGAAAGCTGTTAAAAATGCAGGCAAATCAGTAGATGCAGAGAGAACCTGGCAAAATAAACAATTACCTAAAGAAATTAGGGAGCTTGTTTTAACTGGAATGCGTGAAAAAGAGAAACATTTTAAAATATAATAAAACTTATTAAAAATATAATGGAAAAACTTAATACTAATCCCATTTTAGGTCTTGAAGAAATTGAAATCGCCTTGATAGAAGCGTATCAAAATCTTTCTAGAACCAATAGAGAACCTGTTCTCGGCAGAACATTAGATGGTCAAATTGGTTATTTTATTAATGGCCAGGTTCAAACACCTGATGGAAAGTGTGAACAGGGATATAGGATATAATTTTACGTGAGCGGTTTATATTTTTTTATTTTTATTTATTTTTAATAACATTGTTGTTACTATATAGTCATACTATAAATAAAAGTTTATAAACCCTCTTTACGAATAAAAAATAAGCTAAAATTATGCTTTGAAGTTAAGTTAAGATGATTAAAAGGAATTCAGTTTTATATCAAATTGTAACCGATAGATTTGATAATGAACAGGGAAATTTGCATGAACAAATAGATTCTCCTGATTATAATGCTAGATTTGGAGATTTTCTAGGTGGAACTTTCAATGGAGTAAGAAGAAGACTTGATTATTTACAAAATTTAGGAATAAATCATTTACTAATGAGTCCTGTACAAAGTTCTCCTTTTTATCACGGTTATCATATGGATGATCATTTTGCTGTAAATTCAAAATTTGGGACTGAAGAAGATTTAAAAACTTTAATTAAAGAATGTCATGAAAGAGAAATAGGAGTCATGATGGATTATGTTCCAACCCATATCTCCTCAACAAATCCTCTTTTCACTCAAAAAGCTTTAAGTCCGGATGAAAAAGACCGAGACTGGCTAGTTTTTTTATCTAGACTTCGAGAAGATTCTCCCTACAGGGCCTATTTTGAAGAATTGGTTTATAAATTAACTTCTGGAGATTCAACAAAACTTCAGGAAACAAATAAAGCAAAATATCTTGGCTATTTTGGAAAAGCAGAATCTCCCCTACTCAATCTTGCAAATCCAGATGTAGAAGAACATCATCGAAGAGTTATTTATCATTGGTTAAGGGAATTTGAATTTGATTCAATAAGACTTGATTCTGGATTTATCCAACCAAAAGATTTTATAAGAAAAATAAGAGAATATGTTCATACTTCTTTTAAAGATGTAGATGTAATCGCGGAACACTGGGATTTTGAATCTCCTCCAAGAAGCGGAGATTGCTATGGTTTTTGTGATGGGGAATTTGATATAAAATCTACATTATGGTTTAATAATATGTCTGAAGATACTCAAAATTTTTTTAAAAATTTATCGGGTCATTACTACAGGTCTAAGGATCATATGGAAGATTATAGTTATATTACAGGACTTGGAAATCATGATCTTCCTAGATTTAGAGGTGGGAAAAATCTACAAAAAATAGCAGCTGTTCTTGAATTTACATTACCTTCAATTCCAATGATCTACTATGGAGAAGAAATAGGTATGGCTCAATATAATGATGGAAGTGAAAGAATAGCTCAGTCAAGAGATCCAATGAGATGGGATTTGCATGATCAAGAACTTTATAATTTTTACAAAAACCTTGTTCATTTTAGAAGGTCTAATTCTTTTGATAACTTTAGTATGAGTGATGTACAGGTTAATGATAATGGGATGTTTTTTACATATAGGGTAGAATTTGGAAATAAAAATTATTTTGTTTTATTAAACAGGGAAAATAGAGAAAAACCAGTTAATTTAGAAGAATTATTTCCTAACTCTAAAGTTGAT
>JAGVIM010000104.1 GCA_020056045.1 Nanobdellota archaeon
TATTCAGGATCAATATCTAAACAAAGGAAAAATAGAAACAAGAATCTATCACAATATGTTAAAAAGTTATTCATCAAGAATAACAGAAGTTGAAGAACAGTTGACATTCATGGATGCAGAAGATGCAATAAATGCAAATAACTTTTCAAGAAGACTATTGAGATTAGTTGGGATAAAATAAAATGTCAAAAAGAAAATTTGATGTAAAATTAAGAAAAGTAGGAAATTCCTATGTTGTAACAATACCTAAAGATACAATTGATAGATTTAATATTAATGAAGGAGATTATGTTTCAATAGAACTTGAAACAGAAAAAATAAAAAAGGTGAAAAATGAAAATATTAAAAAATAAAAATTATCCAACCGTAATGTATATATTAATAATAATTGTATCCTTAGTTTTATTTTTTAATTTTCAAAATATATTAGAAAAAAGATTGTTAAATTATCCTATTGAAAATGGAAAAATAACAGCCCATGTAATTTCTGATAAAATAGATAGCGCTGAAACTTCTGAACAAAAAATAAATAGATCCTATTATATTTATAATATAACAATATTAGTCTTATTTATACTGATCTCTATGATTTTAATAAGATTTATATATAGGACAAAAATATAGTATAATTTAAAATGGAAGAAGAGAGATCAGAAATAGTAATTCTAAAGAAACAGTCTAGAAATTACAGTATCAAAGAAGGAATTTTTTCCACTATAAAAGAGTCTGTTTCTGGAAACTATATAACTCCTTTTGCAATTGCAATAAATTCTCCCAACTACCTAATTGGGCTTCTTTCTTCTATACCTGGCTTACTTGGACCAGTAAGTGAATGGAAAAGTTCTAGATTGATTGGCAAGCATTCTAGAAAAAAAATAGTTTTAACAGCAATTTCATTTGAAATATTAACCTGGATACCTTTAATTTTAATATCACTTCTTTATTATTATGGAATTATTGTCAATTTTTTACCTTTGATGTTATTAATATTTTTTTCCTTATATGTTATATCTGCAAATGCAGGATCTCCTGCCTGGTTTTCTTGGATAGGAGATTTAGTTGATGAAAATCAAAGAGGAAGATGGTTTGGAAAAAGAACTGCCATTTTTGGAATTATTACAATAATTTCAACAATAAGTGCAGCATTTCTTTTAGATTTTTTAAAAACAAAAAATCTAACATTATTTGGATTTATTATTTTATTTTTAATAGCTCTAATTTCAAGAATTATTTCAAGATATTATCTCGGTAAACATTATGAGCCCATAATTAAAATAGAAAAAGAACATTATTTTAGTTTTTCTACTTTTATTAAAAAAGCACTCTATAATAACTTTGGAAGATTTGCGATTTTTAAAGCTTTATTAAATGGAGCAACAGCAATTGCAGGACCTTTTTTTATAGTATACATGTTAAAAGATTTACATTTTAGTTATTTAACAATGATAATTGTCCAGATGTCAGGAACTTTTTTTACTCTAGTCTTTATTAATTGGTGGGGAAAATTTTCAGATAAATATGGAAATTATGAAGTCTTTAAAATAACAATAATTCTAATTGCTGCCTGCCCAATTACCTGGATATTTTCTAAATCTCCATTATATTTAATTTTTGTTCCACAATTATTAAATGGCATTGGGTGGGGAGGATTTAATCTTGCTGCTTCCAATTATATTTTTGATTGTGTAACTCCTCAAAAAAGAGGTTTAGCTCTTTCCTATGCAGATTTATTAAATGGAATTGGAATTTTTATTGGAGGAGTTATTGGAACAATACTTGTTTTAAGTCTAAAAATAAATTTTATGAATATTTTTCTTTTTATATTCTTGATATCAGGTATTTGTAGATTAACTGTGGGATTAATAATGTTGCCTAAAATAAAAGAGGTTAGAAACAAAAAAAAGTTTAACAAATCAGAATTAATGGAATATATTCAAATGAAAAGTTAAATAACTTCTCGTCTAACTTCTTTGGCATATTTAGCAGCCAAATGTAATGGCTCTGGTCTTTTATGAGGTAAGTTAATCATTCTTTTGCATAATTCATAGGAACTTTCAACAGAAATAAAATTTCCAGGGCTTACATACATAGGATTACTACCTTCCCTACTTAGTAAAACTCTACCAACCTTTTTTTTATCCCTATAAATGATATTATCTTTAATATCACATTCAATAATGGAATTTGAAACACCGATCGTAGGAACTCCTACAACCAGACCAAAATGACTAGCAAGACCTATTCTTGGATGAGAAATTCCATTTGCAGGAACAAAAATAACATCGGGTTTTTCATTAAGTTTTTCAAAAGCATTTATCATAGGTAATAATTCCCTATAATTTCTAAATCCGGGAATATAAGGAAACTTAACTTTTTCAACAACATAAGACCTATCTATAATTTCATAATCCTTATTACAAACAAGGATACAAGATAAAAGTTTGTTTCCAATAAAAGTATTGTCTATAGCACCAAATCGATCTGCAAGAGAAAAATCAATTTTATCCTTAATCTCTAATTCTTTTGCCAGTTTTAATTGCTCTTGGCTAAGCTTCTCTAAATCAATATTATATTTCTTAATCAATTCATCAATTTTTAAACCTTTTTTTTCTTCCATAGATATACTAAAAAACCTCTTTTTAAAAAACTTTGCTCTTAACGTACTGTGTGTTATCTGATTATTATTTCCTAACGACAATTTAATCCTATCCTTATTTTTTATATATAATACACTCTTAACGTACTAGGGCTACATCTCAATTAAAAAATAGGGGGCTTGGAGCCTCATAATCTTGAAAAATTTCTTGTCCATTGTTCAAAGAAATTTCTCTAATTCTTTAGATAA
>JAGVIM010000093.1 GCA_020056045.1 Nanobdellota archaeon
TTAGATCTAAAGAGTGGAGAATTCCCAAAACAATTAAAGATTCTAATAAAAATATAAAATTAGAGTGGCTAAAATCCTTTTTTGAAGATGAGGCCTATGATGAAAAAAGATATAATAGACTAAAAATAAAATCTGTTAATTTAAAAGGTTTAGAAGATGCTAAGAAATTGCTTGACTCTCTTAATATTTTTTCTAACATTACAGGTCCTAATTGTGATAAGACTTATTACTTAACAATACCTCGCTTTAATTTAATCAAAGAATTTGATGATTTTATTAAAATTCCTGTTAGAAGCAAGCTTTAAAAGGATATTAACTTAATTAATTACATAGCGAGGTAGAGAAGCCTGGAGTTCTCGCCGGGCCCATAACCCGGAAGTCGCACGGTTCAAATCCTGCCCTCGCTAGTTTTATGTTTTTCCTGCGACAGCTTTTCTTTTTATTTTTAATTCTTTATTCTCATTCGTAAGATTTAAAATTAACAAATATATGTATGATAAAGGGAGAAAAATGATAAAAAAACAATTATCAAGAAAAGATTTAATAGTTTTAGTTGAACCTCAACCAACACAATTTGGAGAACTTGGAGGAGATCCTAGCTATGATATTTATACTTCTTACAAACTTGCTGCAAGAGGAATACATTATATTGGTGCTGCTGCAAAACAAGCAGGTTTTCAAAATATAGCTTATCTTAGTCAACATCATGGAAATATAAATAGTTTTGAAAATAGAAAATTATTACAAGAAGCTGCATTAGTTGGAGTTTCTTCTATTACAAGAACAGATCATCAGGCAATAAAATTACTAAATCAATATAAGGATAAAATAACTGTTGCTGGCGGATTTGGACCTTCTTTTAGATCTGAAGAGTTTGCAAGACATGCGGATTATGTTGTTATTGGAGAAGCTGAAGAAACTTTTCCAGAATTAGTTGAAACTCTTAGTGGAGAAAGAGGGACTGTAGAAGAAGTTAATGGAATTGCTTTTGAAAAAAATAGTGAAATTATTTATACAGGCCCTAGAACAAGATTAACTCCTGAACGGCTGAGTATTATTCATCCTGATTATGACAAAACAACTTTAGATGGTATAAAAACAGTTCCTATTGAAGATTCAAGAGGTTGTCCAAAAGATTGTAATTTTTGTACTGTTACAAAAGCTTATGGGAGAAGTTTTAGAAATAAATCAGATCAGTGGATTGGGGATGAATTAGAAAGAACAAGAAGTAATGGACAATATATTTTTATGACAGGAGATAATTTTATTGGAAATAAAAAAAGAGCAAAAGGATTGTTAGAACATATGATTGAAAATGATCTAAATAGTAAACCTTTTGTATTTCAATCTACAATTCAACTTGCTGATGATGAAGAACTAATGAAACTTTTGTGGAAAGCAGGAGCAAGAGCTGTTTGTCTTGGAATTGAGTCAATTGATGATGAAATTTTAAATGGTATGAATAAAGGTTATAGTGCAGAAAGAGTAATAGAATCTGTAAGAAAAATAAGAGAATACGGTTTTTGGACCCATGGAATGTTTATTGTTGGAGAAGATAATGATAATCCTAAAAAAGCAAGAGAATTATGTGAATGGGCTCCAAGAAATGTTGATAGTGCACAATTTTTTGCATTAATTCCTTTGCCTGGAAGTAATATTGAAACACAATTTAAATCAGAAAGAAGATTAGTTTATCCTGAATCAGATCCTCATTATAATCTTTATGAAGGAGATCATGTTTTATTTAGACCAAAAAATTTTGAAAGCCCTCTTGAACTTCAAAAAACATTATATGAAATGTATAAAAATTTTTATTCTTGGAAAAATGGAATTAAAAGAGTTGCTTTTTCACATCCTTGGGGACATAGAGTTATTGCAGTAGGTCTTTTAGCATATACTAAATTCCATGGAAAAAATGTATTACATAGTCCTCAATCAAAAGTTCATTTAAACTATTTAAAAAGTCTTAGATAATTTTATTTTGTTTTAGTAGTAAATTATTACTAAGTAATGTTTAAAAGTTAAGTAATACTATTTCAAAGATGACAAATACTTTGAATAGAAATAAATTACTTGAATGGATAATTATACAAGCTGGAATGGGTGCAGGTGTTTCTGATTATAATTTAGCCAGAAAATCTTCCATTGTAGGAAATGGAA
>JAGVIM010000100.1 GCA_020056045.1 Nanobdellota archaeon
ATTCCTCGCTCGGGGTACGTTTGAGTTAGAGCGCCGAAGGCGCGTGCCTGAAAAATTAGATTCTTGTTCTAAAATATATTTTGATAAATATGGAAAGATTAACTCTAATGATTATAAATGAATATTTTTTTCTAACTTTGCCTTAGTTACCTAATTAAAATTAGATAATTAGGCTACACGCATTTTCATTAGTGCATTAACATGCTATTAAATACAGCAATGATAGATAGTAACAATGAAAAATTGGGTAGCAATTTGGAGTGAAACCTAAAATTGTAGTGAAATTTTTAAATGAATGTGCTATCTGTCGCGAGGTTTGATGCGAATTCAGACAGGGCTAACCTCAACTGCAACAGGAATCCCTCTAATACTAATTCCTCGCTCGGAATAGCTTATGTAACTAAGGCATTTAAAATAAAAATAAATATGAAAACTTACAAAAAGATCTATTCGGAAATTTATAGTATTGATAATTTGATGAAAGCTTGGAGAAAAGCAAGAAAAGGTAAGACTAAGAAAGAATATGTTACTCTTTTTGAAGAAGATACAATGGGCAATCTTTTCAAATTGCAAAAAGAATTAGTTAATCAGACTTATGAACCAAAACCACTAAAGATTTTTATTATTAGAGATCCAAAAACAAGAAAAATTGCTAAATCTGCATTTAGAGATAGAGTAATACATAATGCACTTGTTAGAGTAATAGAACCTATTTTTGATAAAATCTTTATCTATGATTCATGCGCAAATAGAAAAGGCAAGGGAAATTTATTTGCATTAAAAAGATTCGACGAATTCAAGAGAAAAATTTCTTCAAATGGAAAAATTATTAAAAATAATTTTAACAACAACAATTATGTTATGGGATATTGTTTTAAAGCAGATATAAAACATTATTTCCAGGAAGTAGATCATGAAATTTTAATCAAGTTAATAAAAAATAAAATTCAAGATGAAAAAGTTTTGTGGCTTATTGAAAAGATATTGAAAAATCGTGCGATTGGGGGGGGGGGGCAAGCGATTTTTCGTTAGGGGGATGCCCCTTGGAAACTTAACATCTCAATTTTTTGCCAATATTTATTTAAATAAATTAGATTATTTTGTTAAACATAAATTAAAAGCAAAATATTACTTAAGATATGTTGATGACTTTGTTATTTTGCATAGGTCAAAAGAGCAACTTGAAACTTGGAAAAATCAAATTAATGAGTTTTTGATAAATGAACTAAAATTAGAACTTCACCCAGATAAATCCAAAGTAATTCCTCTTTCAAGAGGAATAGATTTTGTTGGATTTAGAAATTTCTATCATTTCAGATTATTGAGAAGGAGAAATATAAGGAAAATTCTTTTAAAAATAAATGAATTCAACAAAGGAGAAATAAGTGAAAGTCAACTTTCAGAAAGTCTACAGGGGTGGTGTGCTTATTCTAGGTGGGCTAATAGTTTTAATTTAACTATGAAGTTATGCCAGAAAATAGCTAAAAAATAATTTAACACCTAAAACTTGTACCAAACATGTACAAAAGATTTAAAAGTATATATTCTAGTATATAATTGCCCATTTGGGAAGAAGAGTTCTTTGTGATAATTCAACACTATGGAAGATGACATATTCATATATTTAGTAATCGCGATAGCTATAGGCTTATTTATTGCACCAATGATTGATCCAATCAATACTTATTTTTCTAATCTAAAGAATTCAGTTGTTTCATTTATAGAGAGTAATGTCTTTTATTTGATATTATTAGGTTTATTTTTAATTTTTATAGGTATTTGCATTTATTTTGCTGTTCAAAGATTAAAAACAATCCATATAGAAAAGGAGAAAAAAGAAAAGGATATTAAAAAATTAAGACAAAAAATCCAAAAAAGCTTAGATGAAGACATCTCACATAAGAATCTCGAAGAAGTTCTTAAGTATGTAAAAACGCTTAAAGAATTAAAAAATGAATCTATGGGCTATAATGAGCTTAATGATTCAATAGATTCTATAGAAAATAGATTATCTAAGACAA
The DNA here is from genome assembly GCA_020056045.1 of Nanobdellota archaeon. Classification (GTDB taxonomy): domain Archaea; phylum Nanobdellota; class Nanobdellia; order Pacearchaeales; family GW2011-AR1; genus ARS1285. The sequence continues at coordinate 2,022 of JAGVIM010000100.1, forward strand.
AAAAAGAATACAATGATGCAAAAGAACGCAAAACAAATCAATTACTAAAACAAGAAAGAGAGGATATTAAAAAAGATATTAAAGAACTTGAACAAAAACAATATGTAAAAGAAATGTATCAAAAAGAAAATGATGATACTATTGCATCAAAGCTTAATACCGAAGAAAATCCTGTGTTTAAAATTAAAGATTTAAGGATTTTTGAAAGAGAATCTCTTTTAAGGCAAGGTTACAAACAACTAAATGAGTATGATTTAGTTGAAAGAAAAATTATTACAGTTCTTGTCAAGTCTCCTTTAAATCATTCTCCTACTCATACTTTTTTAGTTTGGTCAGCTAAAAGATTATTGAAAAAATTTAATGGAGTTACAAATATCCAAGATCATGAAACAAAATTTGCAGATATAACTTTTAAATTAAATAACAAATATTATGCATTGGAGATTGAAACAGGAAGTCTTATCTTTCATAAAAAAAGACTTCTTGAAAAAGCAAATTTTCTCAATTCAAAATTTAATGGAAAATGGTTTTTTATTGTTTCAAACAAAACTTTAGTCTCAAAATACAGAAATTTTGGACCTGCCACCCAGAGAAGTGAAGTTGAAAAAAAGCTATTAAAAATGCTAGAAAAAGCCTAAATTTTGCCACCCAGATTTGGCAGGTGGCAAAAAGCATTTGTCGAATATAAAAACCTCTAAAAAAGTCAGAAAAGCCACTGGCGTATATATGTCTGTATACATATATACCTTATATCTATCTGCTCATTCTTAGAGAACCAAAAGATAGAAAAATTTATAGGTAAGTTCTACATAATAAAAATAGGAATTATTGGAAAATGTCTAGATATGAACTAAGTTTAAATGGGGCAAAAAAACTGCAAAAATGGGCATTGGAAGTTAGCGAAGCAAAGAAATTTTTAGACACAATTCCAAAATTTAAATCTGGAAAAAAGAAACCTGGATTGTATGTTGATTATGAAATTGATGAATCTGAACTAGAAGATGACGGACTTGATTATTCGACTCCTGAAGTTGCAAGAGTCCTAGCTGTTGATAAAAAAGGTAAAGAAACACTTATTGGAACAATAAGTGCTTATAATTGGGAGTCTTATTGGCTTGATATTGGTGGTGAAATGCAAGTTGATACTGCAAAGAATTGGTGGGAGTTAATTAATGAAGAATATAAAAAGATGTTAAATGATTAAGATAAAAAATGGATACAATAAATGATATAAAAATTGAGGATGTTGAAGAGTTGTTTGATAACGAGATATTTGGAAGAGGAGAAGAATATTTTGATGAGAACCTTGTAAAAGATATGGAACTTATTGATAATAAGACCCTAATGGGAACCGTTACTGGAAATAATCGCTATAAAGTTACTATATCTATAGATTATGAGGGAGATATTTCATGTGATTGTACTTGTCCTTGTGAATTTAATTGCAAGCATTCAGCGGCTTTATTATTAAAATGGATTTCAGAAAAGAATAATTTTAGTAATAAAGACCAGTTTGATAATAAAAAAGAAATTATTCAGAAAGAAGAGTCAATTCAGAATATAGTTTCAAAGAAAAGTAAGGAAGAGTTAGCAGAACTTGTAATGGAGATGTTGAGTCAAAACCCAGAATTAAAATCTTTGATTGTTTTGAGAAAAAACGAAATTCTTCAGAAAATAAGAAGGATTTTTTCAAGATTTTGGGACTGGAATGAAATTCGAGATCTAATTTCAGAATTAGACCTTATAATTGAGTGTATTAAAAAGAATAAACATTTATGGGGAAATGAATTATTAGAAGAAATAGAAAAAGCTTCATTGATAATTATTAAAGGAATTGATAGTGTTAGGGATGATGATGGAGCACTTTCAGATTTTTTAGAAGAATGGTTTGAAATTTATGGAGAGATATTTGCATCAACAAAACCTTCAATTGAAGAAAAGAAAAATTTCATAGAAAAAATGAAAAAGCTTATTGAAAAAGATGATTATGGATTTGATAGTGATATTGAAAGAGCAATATACGGGATGTGCAAAACAAAAGAAGATATAGATTTAATAAAAGAATACTATAAGATTAAAAATTGGTATTATGATGAAAAAACTGGTAAAGAAGGGTACGATTATGAAGGAAATGATGACTTTTATCTTGAACTTTATGAAAAAATAGGGGCAGATAAAGAATACCTTAATTTTGCAAAAGATAAAGGTTTTTCAATTGAGTACATTGATAAATTAATTTCACTTAATAAACTTAATCAAGCTCTTGAAGAATGCAACAAACAAAAGAAGTATAATCAAGAAATTGAAGAAAGGAAATATAAAATTTTGAAAATTCTTAGAAATGAAAAAGATGCTCAGAAAGTATTATTTGAACTAGCCAAATATACTTGTAGTTTAGATTTTATATTAAAATTAAAAAAAGAAAGCACTAAAAAAGAATGGGAAATGTATAAAAATGAAATTATTGATAAGGCAAAAAAGACAAAAATAAATGAAATTGTTTCTAAAATATATTATCATGAAGAAGATTATCTTAATGCTTATGAATATGCGAAAAATTTAACAAATTCTGAATATCTTGAGCTTTTAGCAAAAAAATTATCTAAAGATAATCCTAATAAAGCATGCTTACTATTAAGGAAGTTAATATTTCAATGGATATTATCAGGTTCAGGTTATCCTTATAAAAAAGCAGGCAAACTCTTAAATGAAATAAAACAAATAGATAATTCTGGAAGCATTTTTAAAAAAATTAAAAATGAAATAATAAAAGAGCATAAGAAAAAATATTCCCTTATGGATATAATAGAAAAAATATGAAAAAGCTATACAAAAAAGAGCATATTCTAAACTGGTATTTTGGAAATTATTGTGCCAAATGTGGGAAAATAGATTCAGAATCTGAAGACGATGAACAACAATGTTTTGAAAAAATGAAAGAGGTTATTAAGAATATTGAAGCTAGTGAAATTACACATAAACAATTTGTTGATATTATAAGAAATAGCGATTTCTGTCATCCTACTACAAGAAAATTTTGTGAATGTAAGCTATGTAAATTTTCTGGAATTAACAATAATTATTGGATAAGGATGGAATTTAAATGAAAAGACAATTTAAAAATAAATTTCTTTTTTTAATTTGATTTATCAAAAAGATCTGAAATATCTTTGAGGTCTAAGTAAATAGCATTTAGTTCCTGCATTTTCTTTAGAGCGTTTTGAGTAAATCCGTTCTTTGAAACAAATAAGAACTTGTAATCTCCAGCATAATGTATTAGTTTGGATTTTCTATAAAGTTCTTCAACAACATCTATATCTAAAGGATTTGTTGTCCATTTAACTTCTCCAAGCAAGAAACTTTTTTCTTTAAGATTATATGCAAGAATATCAATTTCATTGCTGTTTCTATCCCACCAAGATCCAATATTTTCAAAATTTAATTTTAATCCTTTTATTTCTTTAGTATTATAAAGAATAAGCAATTCTTTAACTATGTCTTCAAAAATTCTGCCAACATATCCATTAAGATTTTCTTTTATGAAACTAGATACAAGCTTTGTATTTCCTAAACTTAGGGGTGTTTGATTAGGAAATATAAACTTATACCAAAATTTAAAGAAATTATCTCTAACACAATATCTGCCTAATTTCTCTTTTCCTAGAACAGGATCTTTTCTTCCAAGCAAATCTAAAAGTTCATCCAGTCGATTTATATATGCAGACATTGTTGGAGCAGATATTTTTGTAAAATCCTCAATTTCTTTAAGAGTCTCTTTCCCAGAAGAAGTTGCTTGAAGAATAGAATTATACTTAGCATGAACTCTGACATTCTCATACTCTAAAAGATTTTTTGGTTCTTCTAGAAGAACTGCGCCTTTCTTTAGGATAAGTTCAAAGATCTTATTATGAATATCTCCTTGTGTTTTCTTGAATTTTTCAAGATAATCAGGAGTTCCTCCAAAGACAGAATAAGATAGGACTTTTTCTTCTTCACTTAATTCTTCGAACATGAGTCTAAAGTCAGAATATTTAAATGGAGAAATTTTTATTTTTTGAGCTCGCCCATATAATGCTCCGACTTTGCTACTCATAATCTTTTGTATCATTCCAATAGAAGAACCGAGCAATAAAATCATAATCTTTTTGTTTTTTAATTTTGAATCCCAAGCATTCTGCAAATTAGTTATATATTCAGGAGCAATACCTAAAAACCTCTGAAATTCATCTATAACTAAAACAAAAGGCTCTTTTTCAGACTTGTTCCCCATATAATCAAGGAATTCATAAA
>JAGVIM010000215.1 GCA_020056045.1 Nanobdellota archaeon
GAAATAAATAAGATACTTATATTTTTATGCCTGGATATAAACATAAGTGAGCTTAGAAGTTTATTTGCAGTAGTCATAGAATTTCTTGAACTAAATAAGACTCCTCCTTCATCAATTAAAACAAGAGAATTATTTTCAATTTCATTAGTATCTGAAACTATTTTAATAAAAGATGGCATTTCTTCTTTATGAAATCCTATTGCATAACATTTCTTTTTAGATTTTGAATAGGCATTTTCAAGAAATCTTACTCCAAAAGCAGTTTTTCCAGAACCTCTTGAACCAAGTATAATTCCTATTTTGCTATCTGCATTATAGACTTCATCAACCCATTTGTTATAATCTCCTTTTTCAGTTTTAACAACCTCAAAATCTTGAAAAATAGGTTTTATTTTTTCATTTTTTATCATTTCTCTTTTTGCTAAAAAATATTTGATTAAATTGTAAATCCCCAAAACTATATAGTAAGGAATTTTAATTATAAATAACAATATTTTTCCAATAACTCTTAAAATTCTGCCACTTTTTTTCTTTTTCATATAATTCTATATAAAACAATCGTTATAAAATTATCTAATTAATTTGGAAATAGTTTTTTAAGATAATTAGAATTTTATTGCTTTCCCACTGTACAATCTTCTTCATACAATCTTTTTAAATCACTAGAACTTGGAACTTTTCCAGACCTTGTATGTTGCAAATAAACATCATCAAAGAAATTTCTTATCTGCATTTCATCAGGTCTGAATTTACATCTAAGTCTTCTTCCAAATTTAAGTTTTGAAAAGCTTTTTGCAACTTCATCTAATTCTCCATTATACAAACCAGATGCATCCTCGACAAAATATTCAACTCTTAGTCTACTATCTCTAGTAAACTCTACAGAATTATTATCAAAAATTGCATTTCTAAGATTTTCCTGAGGAGTTGGTTCATAAACTGGTCTATTTATTGGAATTACTGTAACTTTTTCTGTTTTCTTTTCTTCTTTTTTAATAGGTTTAACAACTGCACTTGATTTTGGTTGAACATAAACTGTTTCAGGTCTTGCTATAAAACTTCCCACCATTCCATTGTATAATTCATTGTCTTTTTTAACAAATTTTCCTAATTCCCCTAGTCCGATAGTTGTATTTTCAAAAACCGGTTCTTGATTACATAATTTTTCAATTATTTCTTGAACAATAACACCATAACTAAAATAAGGTCTAGCAAAATTAGGATGAACATTCATAAGAGCTCTTGTTCTATTAAGTCTTAATCCTAAAAATTCATTTAATGCTCTTTCAGTTTGCATATTAGCACTTTGTTCAACAATCTCAATTTCTTTTCTATCGCCTTTTTCTCTTGCTTTTCTTATAGCAAGACTAAGATATTCTCTAGCTCTTACCATTGTAGGATTTCTTCTAAAATCAAAATCTTCTAAAACTTCTGTAAAATTATTATGTAATACTTCAACTTCTTTAGGACTAATTCCCATTCTTAATCCACTTAAAATATCTAATCCCTCATCACTAAATTTATCCATTAAATTAAAAAAATCATCAAGAGCAGGAAGTCCTTTTTTAACTATTCTTCCTTCTTTACTATCTTGATTAACAGCAACTTTACTCTTTTTGAAAATTTTATCAGCAAAACCATAATCAATATGAAGAGAAGGATCTCTTTCTAAAGAAATTCCATCTAAACTTCTTAGATGTTTCATTTGCTCAGCACTAACTTCAATAGGTTTTGCTAAACATTGATCAAAATATCCAGGTTTAACTCCCCTAATAAGCATTACCTGATTATAAAAAGGATATTCTGTAATTCTTCCTTCTAAAGCAGATCTCCATTCTCTAAAACCCTGAACATATTCTTCTCCAAGTACTGCCCTGAGTTGTTCTTCCATTTGTTCTTCTGTTAATTGAAATTTTAATACTTGCATTTTTCTCTCAAATATTTATGTGTTTTAAATGTTTTGGTTGAAAAAGTTTTGCATATAAATGACTATTTCAGTTTTTATTAATATTTAAGAGGTTGGCAGAAGAGTTGTAATTTAGTTTTAGAGTAAGCTAAATCATCTTAGATATTCTCTATTTGATTACTTTTTAATATTAACAATATTGCTAATAAAATTAATTCTATGCTTCTTATTCTTCTTTTTCCTGTCTTTTTCTTAAATATCTTTCAAATCCTGGCATAAATCCAGATGTTACCATTTCTTCTTTAAAATCTCTAGGAATTCTTATTGAAGA
>JAGVIM010000010.1 GCA_020056045.1 Nanobdellota archaeon
AGATTTTGATCTTAAAGAAGGAGATGTTTTAGTTTTAGAAGAATTTGATCCTGAAACAAATACTTACTCTGGAAGAAAAATAAAAAAGAAAGCAAAATCAATAATTAAATTCAATCCTACAAGAATGCATCGTCCTGAAGAAATAAAAAAGTATGGATTTTATATAATAGAGTTGGATTAAAATGAAAAAAGTAAAATTATCAGACATACTATTTTGGATTTTAATAATAATCTTAATGAGCATTGCAGTCTATGCTTTGTTTAGGGGAATACTATGGTAAAAATAGAAGATATAATCTTTTGGTTAATAATTATATTTATAATTGGGATTGCTTTATGGTTATTACATGGTTCTCCAACAGAAGAAGGCGCAATAATATCAATAGGAATGGCAATAGTAAGTTCAGAATTAATGATCTGGAAAAAATTCTATAGCCTTGAAAAAAAGACAGCAATAAGCTTTATTAAAACTAAAAATGAAATTAAACTATTAGAAAACAATATGAATCATAGATTTGATAATATCGCAGATAAATTAAACCTAATTTCAAACAAGATTAAGAAATAAAATGGAAATAAAAGAAGCACAAAAACAATGTTCTGAATTATTAGCAGATATCAATAATAAGCACAATGTGAAGCATGAACCAGATTCTATGTTTTTAAGTTTAGCAGAAGAAGTTGGAGAAGTAGCAAGAGAATTATCAAAAAAACAAAAAAATTACAGAGGAAATTTTAATAAAGAAGAATTAGCAGATGAACTTGCTGATGTAATAGGCAGGACTCTTATTATTGCAGAAGATAATAATATAAATATGGATAAAGCATTTCAAAATAAATTAATAAAAATAAAGGAAAGATTTAAATTAAATAATAAATAAAATGGCAGTTTTAACCTTAAATAGAAAAGAACTTGAAAAAACAATTGGAAAAATAACTCCTGAACTTGAAAACAAAATAGGAATGTTTGGTACTCCAGTAGATAAACTTACAAATGAAGAAATTGCAATTGAAATATTTCCAAACCGTCCTGATTTACTATCATTACAAGGATTTTCAAGAGCAATTCTTGCTTTTTTAAATAAAAAAACTGGATTAAAAACATACAAAGTAGAACCTCCTGAAAAAGATTACAGGGTAATAATTGATAAATCAGTAAAAAAAATAAGACCATTTACAACATGTGCTATTGTAAAAAACCTTAAACTAGATAATGAAAAAATAAAAGAGATAATTGATATTCAAGAAAAACTTCATTTAACCTTTGGAAGAGATAGGAAAAAGTTAGCAATTGGAGTTTATCCGCTAGAGCAAATAAAACTTCCTATTGTGTTCAAGGCACTTCCACCTGAACAAATAAAATTTATTCCATTAGATTCACCTAAAGAAATGAACGGTCGTCAAATCCTTTCCCAACATCCAGCTGGAAGAGAATATGCACATCTACTAAAAGATGCAGAAGTATTTCCTATTTTTGAAGATGCAAATGGGGAAATTTTATCAATGCCCCCCATAATTAACTCGGAAAAAACAGGAAAGGTAACTGAAAAGACAAAAGAGGTTTTTATTGAATGTTCTGGATTTAATTTAGAGTACTTAAAAAAAACACTTAACATAATTGTAACTGCATTTGCAGATATGGGTGGAAAAATATATTCAATGGAAATTCAAGACACAAAAAAAGAAAATTCTCCAGACTTAGAACCTGAAAAAATGCCTTTTTCAATCGATTTCATTAACAAAACATTAGGATTAAATCTAACTGAAAAAGAAATAATAAAATTATTAGAAAAAATGGGAATAGGTTATGAAAAAGAGAAAATCAATTCAATTGCACTAATTCCAAAGTATAGAATAGATATTCTTCATGAAATAGACATTGTAGAAGAAATTGCAATTTCCTATGGCTATGAAAATTTTATTCCAGAAATACCACAAATTTCAACCATCGGCTGTGAAGACGATCTAGCTATCCTAAAAAGGAAAATAGCAGAGATCTTAGTGGGAATAGAATTACAAGAAATATCAACTTATCATTTATCAACAAAAGAAAAGCAATTTAAAAACATTGGAATAAAAGATTATAAAAATCAAGATCTTATTGAAGTATCAGATTCTAAAAATGAAAATAATATTTTAAGAACTTCGCTTTTGGCACAATCAATTCAAATTCTAAGTGAAAACTCTGATGCAACTTATCCGCAAAAAATATTTGAATCTGGAAAAATATTCTACAATGATGATGAAAAAGAAACAGGAATAGCAGAAAAAGAAAGCCTATGTATCTGTTTATGTGATGAAAAAGCAAATTTTACAGAAATAAAACAAATCTTAGACTATCTAACAAGAATGCTTGACAAAAAATATGAAATAGAAGAAACAGAACATCCAAGCTTTGTAACAGGAAGATGTGGAAAAATAATTATAACAAATAATAAAACAAAAAAACAAGAAACAATTGGAATTTTAGGAGAAATTGCTCCATTTGTTATTAAAAACAATAAAATAAAAATGCCTATTGCATTATTAGAAATAGATATAGAACCTCTTCTTTAAATTATTACCTAATTAAATATTTTAATTATAAATTTTATCCAAAATAACTGCTATTGTTATCTTTTTTTAAAATATCTTCCCCATTACCAAGTTTTTTAACAATGCCTAAAAAACTCATCCTAATTTCCTTATCAAAAAGTTTATAGATTTTTTTTATAAAAATAGATTCTTTTTCTTCTGAATAATCTAAATCTAAACTTAAAATTTCAATCTCTATATTTCCAAGAATTTCATACATTCTTGACAAAACATCCTTATCTTTAGAATCAAGCTTTTTTAACAATTTAAAAAAGAAAACAGGGGCATTACTCGGATTAAGTATAATATCAACAAATCGTGAATATCCAGTTATTCTTTCAGCTATAATTCTTCTTATCCTTCTTAATAAAAAATCAGTATCAACATCAATATCTTCAATATCAAATAACTTATTTAATTCATAAAATTCAGGGAGATCATACTTTTTTCTAAATTCTTCATAAGCACCTTTCAAAGAATCAAGTGTACATGAATCCTTATCAATTTCCTTTCCTATCATCAATTAGCTTAAAAATGATGGTTTATAAACTTTCTTAAATACTCTTTCTATTTAACAGTGACTAATAAAAGTGAACCTCCCTATGCCAAGAACATAGGGCATCTATCTAATTTTATTTTGGAAGCTTCGCGTAACCAAAATCTTTTTTATTCTTAGTTAATATATAAAATTGAAAGCGATTCATCTGTTTTTCTTTCTTTAACCTTGTATCTCTTGCTTACTAATTCAAAAAAAGCGAGTGTACGAGCTTTAAACAAATTTTCACACTACTAATATTTATTGTTTAATAGTTTTCTTAGCTTTTACCACAAGGCAAGACTTCGTAGTATAACTATTAATTAAAAATATAAGCCCCGGCTGAGGATTGAACTCAGGACCTCGACATTTTTAGCAAAATTAGTTTTCTACCTTCCAATAGATACCAATGTCGCGCTCTACCAACTGAGCTACCGGTGCATCATAAACTCTAACAAAAAACCTTTTATATAAATTATCATTTAAAAAAATCCTTAATAACATAACCTATAAATCTAGAAGAATTATCAACCTGTTTGTCTAACCATTGATTATATTCTTTTAAAAAATAATTAATATTTTCTTTGCTATTCAAATTTATATTTTCATTTGAAATTATAAGAAATGCTCCAAATAATAAAAATAAGATTATAAAAAATAAGATTTTAACAAAAACCATTTTACTTTTTTGCTAGTCTAATGCTTGCCTGTCCTGAATTTTTAACAGGAGTATCTACTGAATTATTAACACTATTGTTATTCTTGTCAAAAAAACTAGAGTTTGTAGAAGACCAATCCATTTTTATAGCATTTCCAGTTAAAGATTTGAAATTTCCAAACAAATTAACTAACCACCCACCATAAATCTGAATAGCTTTTAAAAATCCATCATAAGTATTTAAACTAATATTATTTTTAGATGCAACAAAAGTTATTGAAGCATAAAAAAACAATGCAAGCAATATTATAAATATAATAAAAAATCTATGTTTTAAATGATTCATTTTTATTGCAAGAATTCCAATTGCAACTAAAATAATGATTATTAACCAACTTATCATTTTTGATCACCTTTTTATTAAAATATAAGCAAAAATCAATATAAAAAGATTTTGGTGTTCAAATTATTGTAATTATTACTAATTATTATTAATATCTAAAAAATATTATCTAAACTTCTTTGTAAGAAGTTTTCCAAGATAATAAGCACTTCCAAAAACAACTATCCCGGGAATTAAAGTTAAACCTAAAGTTGGGATAAGAAGGCTTGTCCCAATAATTCCCAATGCTCCTGCCCCAATACTTTCCAATAAGTCAACAACACGAGGAACAGAATCTTCAACCCCTTTTTGCAAAGCATCAATCTGCATTATCATTTTTTCTTTTTTAAGAATTCTAATTTTTCTATCTTCTTCAGATACAATCAACACAAGATTATCTCCATATGCAGCACTTAATGCAGCACTATGTCTTGTTCCAAAATTTTTAAAAGTTTTTGTGCTTTCAATCATTGCCCCATAAGCAGTCATTATCCCATTTTTATCTATAATAACAGCACCGTCCATTAATGCCAATGATTCTAATAATTTTGGATTATCAGCCACATTAAAAGGGGGAACTGTTTGATCAACCATTGTTTTATATTTAACATCTCCAACTACAAATAAAGCACCCTCTCCTCGTTTAGCTATTCTTAACCCAACTACAATAAGAGTTTTCTGAATATTTTTCATCTTTGTTTTATTAAAAATTTTATCAACCATGTTAATATAAGTTAAAATATATTTTTAAACATTACTAATAATATTTAAAGCTTATGAATCATCAAATCCTACTATTTAACAATAATTCTCCCATTCAAACTAGGATTTACTGAACAACTATAATCATAAATTCCATCTAAAGCAAAAAACTTAGTATAATTTTCTCCATATTTTAACAAATCAGAACTTTCATTGATATTATTAAAATTAATTGTATAATTACCAGAACCCAGATTTTTCCAAACAACTAATTCTCCTTTTTCAATAGTTAAATTAGATGGGAAAAAACCATAATCTCTTATATCAACATAAGAAATCTTTGTATTTAATAATAAACTATTTCTTTCTGTATTTGAAAGATTTGGATTTTCTTTATGGATTATTTTTAGGAGAAGAAATACTAACACTACGGCTAGAATAATCAAAAATAAACTTACAAGAAAAATCCAAGTTCTTGGCTTCATAATAACCCCTTAAGCATTGATAAAACAAGCTAAATTCATTTTTAAACCTTATGAGTCAGCTTTTATTGAAAGAAAAAGAGTACTCTACTTTTTCAAGAATTTTTTCCAAATTAAATAAGTAATGCCTAAAATAAAGATAATTAAAACCAAAATTATAACAATTTTAAAAGTAATATCATTAAACAAAGAATCTTCGCCTACTAAATTATTATCAAGAGAATTATTAATTGTATTACTATCTTTTTTATTATCCTGTTTTTTTTCAATATTTAAAAAATTGTTAAGATTAACTTTTTTTATTTCTTTAGTATTGTTATAAATAACAAGCCTATATTTGTCATTTGAAGGAACAACATACGGAACGAAAACATCAAAATAAACCTCATCTAATTCTTCAACTCGGCTTATAGACTGATTGTTATTAGGATTAATAGTATCATAAATAGTAACTAAAGGTATTTTAAAAAAATTCCTGGAGATTATCTGATCCTCTTTATCAATAAGTTCAATAAGATAATCCCCTCCAGATTGACGAAGAAGTCCTTCTAAATTAACAGTATTAATATTTTTAAGTTCTAAATTTCCAGATTTATAATGTAAAGAAACATTATAATAAGGAATAGCATTAACTTGTTGTA
>JAGVIM010000203.1 GCA_020056045.1 Nanobdellota archaeon
TAATTGAGATTATAAAAGGCAATGAAAAATATAATTTTGCAGGTGATTTAGATATAATCACAAGCCCTATGAATTACGCAGAGGTTTATTATGCATTACTTCTTTTATATGATAAAGAATCTGTTAGTAATATGTTAAAAAATCTAAATTTTCAATTTTTGAATATAACCTCAGAAATAGCTAAATCTGCTGCAATTTTTAGACATAAAAATAAAAAAGCAAATTTATCTTATATTGATTGTGTGGGATATGAACTCGCATTGAATAATGATTTATTATTCTTAACAGGAGATAAAGGTTTTGAAGATTTAGAAAATGTGGAGTTTGTTAAAAAGTGAATTAGAAAAGAAATGAGCATAAAAGAGATAAAACTTGTGAAGTAAATAAATTAATTATTCTCTCTTTAAAATCTTAATGTATTTCATTCCAGAATGAGAAGTTCTATCAAAATGCTCAGCCATAGAAGCAAACATATCTCCGCCTGCTTGTGATTTTGCGTTTATTACTTCTAATTCATAAGTTCTTGCAACCTGACCTTCACCATATTCTCCTTCGTTTAATTGTCCAAAACTTGTTCGTATATCTGCATATAAAATAACTGAAGGGTCAACTCTCATTGGAACAGCTGCCCTTTTAACTCTTTCTTGTAAAGTCTTAGCCATTTTATCTCTATGTTCTTCAACAAATACAGATAACATTCCTAAAGGCATATCCTTTTTTCTATCCTCTTCAGTTAGTTCATCTTTAGGAGTCATATAATCAATTAATGTAACATATTCACCATTTTCTTCTACTATTGCTGCAACTCCTAATACTTTACCTGAAAATATTGGATAATCTTTTGTTTCCATTTTAGAATTATTTTTTAAATTGAACCATCTCATCAATATGCAAACCCTCTCCCCTTTCATGATGGGCTTTTAATAATACTTGAACATCCTCTGCTTCTTGGTCGGATAATCTTCTAAAATTTCTTTGGCTTCCACCGAATAATCCAGTTAATAATTCTTCAGAAGTTATTCCTACAACATATCCCTGTTCATTTGTTTGTAAGTATTTTGTCATCTTGAAATTTTATTATCTGCTTTAGTTCATTAATTTTTTCTAAGCTTCATCTACTCTTTTGCAGCTTGATTAAATAAGAATGATAAAGCTGAGCAGAAAAATGGTGTGTTTAACCATACTGCTATTTCTTCATCTGGTGCTGTTCCTTTTGAAATTACAAAAAGAACTTGATCACTATCAGACATGTAGAACTTTGCATCAATATTTATTACAGAAGCTTTTATTTTGAATTTGTTATTTATTTTCTTAATATCTTTTTCATCTCCTGAAAGAGCTATTCTCATTGTTATGTTTGCTCTTTTTAATCTGTCAAACAATGATGAAAAAAATCTTGATTTTGCCTGTATTTCATTTGCAGATGTACATATTAGAACTTCTTTTTTTGAATTTTCTAATAATTCTTTTATATGATTATATATTGTAAGTCTTCCTTTTATTGCACCTGAAATGTCTTCATGCCTTACTGGTTGAATTCCAACAGTGTATAATTGTTCAAGTTCTGTGTATTCTGATGTATCTCTTAATTTTAAAAGAGAAGTTATTTTTTCTTCTGCATCTTTTTGAGCATTAGATTTTAATTTCTCTATTATTATTTTTGGTTTAACTGCAATATATTTTACAGGTTTACCAAGTTTCATAACTGCAAAGCCTTGTTTTTCTAAGCTTTCAAGAACATCATAGGTTCTAGATCTTGGAACTCTAGAAATTTCTGCTATTTCACCTGCACTAGCTATTCCTTTTCCTAGCAAAGCTAACCATACTTTTGTTTCGTAAATATTAAGTCCAAAATATTCCTTAATTTGATTAACTAATTCAGGTTTGATTATCATTTTACTACTTAAACTATATGAAAAATAGGGTTTATAAATCTTATGATTGTTGTCACTACATAATTAAAACAAAACAGTAAAGTTTATAAGATAGTTTGATCGAAGTTTAACCATAATGGAATTATATAAAGTTTTTGGAATTGTATTAATATTTTTATTAGGGTTTTTTAGTGCTAACATTGTAGGTGTTTATTTAAGCTATGGTTTAGAAAAGCCTTTTTTTAATAATTTGGGATTTTCAAAAGCAGGTTTAAATTCAAATTCTGCTCCATTTGACTTTATTAAAGAAAATCAAATAGAAGTTTATGGTGATAAGATTGTTATAAAGGTAAATAATGCTAGTTTGAGCAGGTATGCTGCTACAGGAAGCATGAAGCCTGTATTTGATGAAAATGCAAACGGAATAAGAATTGTTCCAATATCGGAAAAAGATATTCATATTGGAGATATAATAAGCTATGAAAGCAATGGAAGTTTAATTGTTCATAGAATAGTTGAAAAATCTAGTGATGAAGAAGGAACTTATTTTATTACAAAAGGAGATAATAATATAATAAATGATGGTAAAATTAGGTTTAAAGATATAAAATATGTAACAATTGGTGTTTTATGGTAAGCTCTTTTAGAAAAAGACCTTGGAGAAAAACCAAACAAAGCTCTTTTAGAAAAAGACCTAGAAAATAAATTTTCTAGTCCATTCAAAAATTTTATTTTTGAAGGCCTTGGAGAAAAACCAAACAAAGCTCTTTTAGAAAAAATGATTGGGAGAAAAAATATACAATGAAAGAATGTCCTGGTAAAAAATTAGTAGATGTTTTAGAAGCATTAGATCCAATTAATTTTATGAAGGTGAGTGAAACTGCAGATAGAGATCCTTATCAAAGAATAAGAAATGGATTTCCAAATTTATCTAATGATCAATTAGGAAGATTATATGGGCTCGCTAGAATAGATCTAATTAGTTGTAAAGCTACATTGGCAAGGATTCAGGCCTACTCTGAAAATGGAAGTACAGGAAACCTTTTGATGGATGCTGCATATGGCCTTGGAACGCATGTTCAAAATTGCAGAGCAGAGGGATTTTGCCTTGAAGGTTATATGGTTTGGTTAATGCAAGGCGCTGAAGAAGATAGAAAAGAAAAAGGCCTTGATGAAGAAGATTTACCGAGTTTAATAATTGAAAGGGATTCTAGAGTTCTTAATATCTTGGCTGGAAATTAGAATTTATTAAGGATATTAGTAATTGAAACAATAAAGAGTTAGTGTAATTGATACTAGCTAAAATGATTAAGCTTCCCTCAAAAAAAGATTACTGCTTCTTTTTAAGATATTTATAATAATTCTAGAATATATTAAAATATTTTAATATTATAATTAAAATCATTCCTAGGTACATCCCAATTGTTAAAAATGGCATCGCAGGATAGAATTTTCCTTTTTTTGCAAAGATAAATAGGTATAGGAGAGCAAGTGTTGCTGACAAAGATATTATTAATGTTGGAATTAATGATCCATAGACCTTGTAAAAAACTCCTGCAGTTATAATTGGAAAAATAACATCTCCTCCACCCAATATGGCTAGACTAATCTTTATTTTTGCTTTTTTGAATTGTTTTTCCAAAAACTTATCAGAACTCTTTGCATACTTTTCTTTTATTTGTTTTATTTTTAACTTCTGAGATTTATCTGCATAGGGTATAAAAAATCCTGTAAAGAATTTTAAATTATTTATCTGATATTTTGCCATATTCTGCATAAACTGAGATTTCCATACTGCCCAAAAATCATAGAGAGATATTATTAAAAGCAAAATTGTTATTCCAATTATTCCTAAGAGTGGTACAAATACTGCTGCAATACCTGGATAAATTAACAATTCAGTTATATTATGAACTGTAAGATTTCTTTTAAATATTTTAAAATAGGCAAGAGGAAGAGCAATTAATAAAAATGCTATGGCTGAAAATATTGAAAATTGAGGTAAAATAAGATATAATATTGGAACAGGATTATTTATTATAATATCTTTAAATCCAAATAAGAAAAATGCTTTTATAGAAAGTGCTAAAGCTAAAATAGTTACAACAAAAAACCAAATTCTTATAAAAGTCTCTGCTTTTAGCCTAGTCAAAATAAAAAATAATCCAATTGCTATTACAAAAGATATTATGATGGAAACAACTGAATAATCAGTATTAACTTGCTCTGGAGGTTGCATATTAAATGGAATAGAATTTCCAGGAGTTTGATAAATAGATATTACAAATATCCCAATTAATTGAGTTATTAGAAACATTGA
>JAGVIM010000114.1 GCA_020056045.1 Nanobdellota archaeon
AAAAAAAATAAAGATAGAAGATAATTTTTTAGAATTAATCGGTTTATTAGATGGAGAGATGTGTAAGAAAACAAATAAAAAAGGAGGGTCCGCATTAAAAATCTCGAATGCAGAACCATTAATAGTGGATTATATTTTAAATCAATTTGAGACATATTTTAAAATTCCTAGGAATGCATGGACAGCATCACTAACCATAAATGCCAAGGGAATAGAAAATATTAATGAAAAAAAACTAAAAAATCATTGGTCTAAAATAACTAAAATAGATTTAGAGAGATTTACTAAAACTACATTACAACCAAAATACTTTTCTAAATTTTCTGATAATGGGATTATTCAGATAAGATACTCTAACACCTTACTCTTTTTAATAATAATGAACATTCTAAAAGATATACGTAATATTATTTTATCAAATAAAAAATATTGTGAAGCATATCTTAGGGGGTTAGCTGCTGCAGAAGGGGGGATAATAAAAAGAAAAAATAAGCTAAGAATGGTTCAATTCGGAGGAGTGCGTAAAGAGGATAAGGCATTTTATAAAAAATGTTTATTCCAGATTGGTATAGATAAAGTTAAAGAATATCCCAATCGGGTAGAAACCTACAGGTTAAGTAACTTCATAATTCTCAGAAGAATTAATATTTTTAAATTACATCCTACAAGAAATGAAAATTTTTTAAAATCACTAATAAATTTACAGAAAAACTATGGAAAGAAAATTTAAAGTTTTCATCCAATTATAACTGCAAGGGGAATTAGTTTAGCTACTTTCTTGCTTAGTTTGGTATTTTCAGTTACTTCTATTACCTCATCTATATCTTTGTATGATAATTCAGATTCTTCTATAGCTCCCCTAAAACCTCCTTCAAGTATTATATCTTTTTTGTTTAATATTTCTCTTACCTTTTCTATGCTAAGAGTTTTATGTGCCCAGGTTCTGCTATGGGCCCTACCCGCACCATGTGCGCTAGATGAAAAAGAAATTTTCTCAGACTCATTAGTTCCTACTAAAACAAAAGAGGGAGTACTCATACTTCCAGGAATCAATACTGGCTGTCCGATTTTTCTATAAACAGATGGAACTTCCTTATGTCCAGGTCCAAATGAACGAGTCGCCCCCTTTCGGACAATTAATATTTCTTTTTTCTTACCTTTAATAACATGCTCTTCAATTTTAGCAATATTATGGGCAATATCATAGACTAAATTAACTTTTTTATTTGGATAATTTTTTTCCAATATTTTTCTTATTTTATGCATTATTATCTGTCGATTGCAAAATGCAAAGTTTACAGAACCTTTCATAGCAGAAAGGTATTTTTTTCCTAGTTCTGATTTAATTGGAGCATTTACCAATTCTCTATCAGAAAGCTCTTTAATTTTTTTAAGATATTCTTCATCAATAATCCGAAGGTAATCGCTTGCTACTTGATGTCCTAATCCCCTACTTCCACAATGAATCATTATCGCGATATTCCCTCTTTGCAGCCCGAAAACTTCTGCTACATCAGAATCATAAATTTCATCAATAACTAAAATATCAATAAAATGATTTCCTGCTCCAAGAGTTCCCAATTGAGAGAGTCCTCTTAAAATTGCCCTGTCTGAAACATCTTTTGGCTCTACCCCCTCCATTCTACCATTTTCTTCTGTTCTTTCTAAATCCTCTTTTATTCCTAAATTATTATCAACAGCCCATTTTGCACCATCAATTAGGACCTTTCTTAAAATTTCCCTAGAATACTTTTCTCCACCCTTACCTACTCCAGAAGGGATAGTTCTTTTTATATCATGCAATATATCCTTTCTTTTACTAATAAATTCATCTTTTGAAATGTTTGTTGCTAATAATCTTATCCCGCAGTTGATGTCAAAACCGATCATTCCGGGAGCTACAACTCCTTTATCCAAATCAAAACCAACAACACCCCCTATTGGCATTCCATATCCCATATGTGCATCTGGGCAAAGAATAACCTTATCAATTAAACCAGGGAGCGTTGCAACATTCATAGCCTGTTTAAATGTATCATCTTTCATCATATCTTTCAAAAGTTTCTCACTAGCAAATATTCTTACACCTACATTCATCTTTCCCTCGCAAGGAATTTCCCATTCATTATCATTTATTTTTTTAATTTCCATTTCAAACATCAACTACTATTTGACATTTATAACCCTTTTTATCTTTCACTACCCACATCTCATTATAGGTTATTGCCTTAACCCCTATCTCTGTTTGATAATTCTTAAGATTATCTCCTAAAATTTCACAATGAAGCTGATATTTATCATTTTTTTTATAAATTTTAATTTTCTTAAATTTTCCAAAGATAAAATTTTTTGAATCAATTAAAAAAAGAAATTCTTCTAAGAAATCATATAATAGTTTTTCTAAATCCTCTCCTTCAACTTTAATATCTTTTTTTATAATTGTTTTCACTTTTTCCTTGCAAATAATTTCTACAAGAGCAAATGCTGCATTTTCAAAACATTCTTCAAGAGAATTTCCAAATGCCTGAAACTTAACATCTGCAGTGTGTGTTAAAAATTTGTATTTTATCATAATTGTAAAAAGAAATATAAGACTTTAAGCTTTTTGGTTGATTGCATATACTTAATCATTTATAAATTATGTAAAAAAGTTGTAGCATAGTTTTAAAGTAGATTGCTCATTTTTACTAATCTTAAATTATCTGATTTTATTTTTATTAATAATATATAATATTAAAAAGAAATATATTTATTATTCATAGAACAAACCTAATCTTTTGCCCAGACAAAAAATCTGATTTTTTTAGGGTTATATTGTGTGAGAGTAGAGGTAACAAATGTTTCTTTTACATAAATATTTCTATCTATGGGTGTTTGAACACCACAAACATCGCTTATATTGCAGATGCAAGTTGAAAAATTCCAATTTGGAGGAATCATCTTAACTATAACTTCATTTATATTAACAGTATTTTCTGCAAGAATCATTTCTCTTAATGTATCATTTTTTGTAACAATATCTAATATTTGTAATTGTTTTTCATATATTTTGTCAGTAGGTTCATATTTGTTTGATTGATTTGAAATAATAACAACCACTACTCCAAAAACAATTATTATTGCTACAACTGCTTCAACAATTCTTAACCATCCTTTTTTATTCATTACCATATTCTTAAATTTAAAATCATTTCTATTATAACTCCTCTTTCATCAATTACTCTAACAGGTATATCATCAGACTGTCTTTCTAGTTTTGTTGGAGTCTCTTTTTCAACAGTTAATTCGTTTGCTAAGCTTCCATTTAAATATTTGAAATTAAATGAAAAATCGTTAGTTATACCCCATGATTTTTTTAATTCTTTATAATTAGAATCATAATTGTTTTTTAAATCTATCACTTTACTCATTATAATCATACTTTCTTCAGAATAAATTCCAAGACTATAATTTTCAGCAGGACAAGCTGGATTATAATGTGGATGATCATTATTTACATAGTCTGAAAAATAAATAGTATAAACTCTTGGATTTTCTTCTATTTCTAGATAATTAACTCCCAAATTTAATCCTGTTTGATTATAGCAATGGCTATTATTTTTTAGAATAACTGAAAGTGCTCCAACATCTGAACTGATATTTTTAATAAATATTTTTTGAGTATTTTCTATAACAGAAATTTTTGATTCTTTATTTTGTATTGGATTTATATAAATAAACAATAGCAATAAAGCACCTACAAATAATGTAACAGATATTATCATTTCAACATGTCCTTGCGAGAGTTTTGAATTAGGCAAAAGTTTTATGCTAGATAACTGATTAGAAACTCGAGTTGAGAGTTTTGAATTAGGCAAAAGTTTTATGCTAGATAACTGATTAGAAACTCGAGTTGAGCGTTTAGACATTGACAAAATATTTTTTTTAATAACAATGTCTGGATGCGAGTTCGATTTTTTTTTTAACATTTTGGTAAAATTACATTTGCTCCAGTATAAATTAATAATGCAATTGCCAATAAGATGAATGAATGTTTTAATCCATATTTAATTTTTCCTTCGGATAATTTTCCAATAACCAATCCTACAAAAAAGCCTTGAACAATTAACAGCCAGATAAAAGGTCTTGCCAATTCTTCACAGGTTGCTTTTTCTCCTCCCCCAAACATTCCACTAAATCCCATTCCACCAAGACTAGAACTTGCACTTTCAGAACTACTTCCCCCAATGTTTTCCCCAAGTCCAGCAGCAATAGGTAATATTTTAAATTGCATTATTAACATTATTACAATAAATATAAAAAAGATAATATAACCCTGAACAACTAAGGTATACATTGCAGCTCTTCTTTCTTTTCTTAGTTTTTCAACCTGAGAAACAGATATTGCAACAGATTCTAAAACCTCTTCAATTTCTCCGCCTGCCTTTTCAGATTCGCTAATTATTCCAACAGCTCTTGTAACTGTCTCACTATTTACATCTCTAGCAAAAGTATCAAATGCTGCTTGAAGTGGAATTCCTATTGCAATCTGATTTGCAAGTTTATTTATATAAGGATTAAGAGCACCATAGTCTTTTCCCCTTACATTTAAGATACTTTTACTTATAGGTGTACCTGCTTTAACACTTTCAACTAAATTTCTTGAAAATTCTAGAAACATTTCATCTTTTTGTCTTGTTTGATTAGACTCCATAATAAGAGAAATAAAAAAAGGAATACCTCCTATAATTAATGAAATTCCCATTAAAAAATAAACTAAATCGGAATTTTTTATAAATATAACTGAAAGTATTATTACTGAAAGAGCAATTACTATTCCAACTATCTGAGCTTTGTTTATATTTATTTGTTTTTTAAATATTCTCATTTTAAATTATCGGTTGTTTCAATTTTAAAAATATTAAAAATCCCACATTTATTGTCACAATAGCCATTATTATTAAAAGATTTAATGCCTCAGTTCCAAGACCAATAAAAGTACTTAATACTCCTGTGCTTCCCATTATAACAAATAACATAATAAATATCATAGGGGCAGCTATTACTATACTTATATAAATATCCATGAATGTTTCTGAAGTTTTTGTATACTTTTCTCTTTCAAGTTTGTAATCAAATAAAAGGGTTTCAGAGTGTTTTGATAAAAAATCTTTTAGGTTTCCACCAGAAGTAAAAGTGGTTGCCATTCCATCTAATAATTCTTTTAATTTTTGAGAAGGAGAAGATTTTGATACAATTCTTAAGGCAGTTACAAGATCTTTTCCATGAAAATTAACTAGGTTAATAAGTTTAGTTAATTCCATATTTGTATTTTTATATTCTCCACTTTTTAATATAACTTTAAAAATACTAGTTGGTTCAACTCCTGAAGTAGCGATTGCAGACATATGTATTGTTACAAATGCAAGTTCTTGATCAATTCTAGCACCTAGACTTTTTCCTTCACTAGATGGATAAAAATACATAATAGTTCCCATACCTAAGGGAATTGCAAAAATAATCCAAAAGAAATTTATAAATCTGGTTAGTATGGGCTGTTCAGTAATGCTAAGAAATGGGAAAAGTAAACTAAGATTAAAGAATAATAAGAGAATAAATAAAAATAAAGCGAATATAGCTGTAAGTAAAACAGAGAATAATATCATAGAAACATAAGTGCTAACAATAAATGGAGAATTCATTTTTCTAAGGTCTCCATTTAATGAGTTAAAATAACCTTTTGAAACAAGTTTATTTGAAATTTTTCTAAAGAAATAATTAGACATTCTTGCATATCCACTAGACTTTCCAAAAGTAGCAATTGGTTTTTGAATACCATATTTTCTTTTTAATTGATTTATAGAAAGATTACTCTTACTTAAATTTTCTAAAAAGTCTTTTTTGTCTTCATCAGATATAGCAAGAGAAACTTTTTCTTTTTTATCTACTCTATTATATGAAACTTGGATTAGTTTTTTCTCATTTTTTTCAGGAGTCTTATTTTGAGCATTAGGCAGTTTTTGATAAAACCCTATATTCTCAATTAGATTTGGTATAGAATTATTTAATATTTTTAATTGTTTTCCTAGTGAATAAATTGCTTCATTTAAAAGTTTTTTTTCTTCAGGGTTAACTAGAGTTCCACTGTATTGTTCAACTCTGCTTATTTCAGTTAACTGATTAGAAAAAATATACATTTCTCTTACTATTTCTTTCATATGATCTATATTGCCGTTAATTGCATCAATATTCATTTTAACCCATGTTTATCTTAGAAATTTTATTTTGTATTTCTAAGATTTCTTTCTTTGATTTAATAAAATTTTCATTATTGTTTTCGTTATAGTACTTTTCCATTTCTCTTACAGCAATAGACAAATTATCTAATAATTGAGCTGTAATTTCTAATTGTTGTAAATCTGCCATTATATCTTTTTTAAATAATAAAATTTATTTATATAACCCTTTTTTCATTCAATAAATTATGGAAAATAAGTTTATTAAGTTTGTGATAGGGGATATTTAAACTAAAAAGAATCTTAAAATAGTTTTTTATCAGATACAGGGGGAGGCGGGGTGGTGGTATTTGATTCTATTTTAATATTAAAGGCATCTAAAACTGCCTTAGGATCTTTATGATATTCATTTACAATTCTTTGAACTTGATTAAAATCAAAGAATTTCCTTCTTTGTAATTCATATAATAATTTAGATCTTAGTTGAAATTCTTTATAAATTTCATCTATTGTTAATCCATATTTTTTACTTATTTTTTCAAAAACATTGCTAAACTTTTTAAAATAAAAAACATTATTTCTAGGATCCCAACTAAAAATTGTATTGGTTTGAGCATTTCCTTCCCTATCAATGTTTACAATTTCTGTAACATCTTTTAATTTTCTTAACTCTTGTTTTCCAATTACTGCATGTGTCATTACAGCAACACAGTCTAAAGTATTAAGTAAAGTGGGGGATAAATCAATTGGGGGGGTTTCTAATCTTTTTGTAAGTGTTGCAACAGAATCTGCATGCATAGTACTTATTGAAGAGTGTCCTGAAGCCATTCCCTGGAACAAAACAAATGCTTCTTTTCCTCTTACTTCTCCAACAATTACATAATCAGGGTTTTGTCTGAATGAACTTTTTAATAAACTAAATAAGTCTACTTCTCCAAGCTTTCCCTCTCCCATAGAAGTTCTTGCAACACTAGGTAGCCAGTTTTCCCTAGGTAGATTTAACTCTCTTGTATCTTCAATTGAAACCACTCTTGCTTCCGGAGGAATAAAAAAGGCAATAGCATTTAATAATGTTGTTTTTCCAGAAGCAGTTCCACCAGCAATTAAAATATTTGATTTATACTCAAGTAATATCCAAAAGTAAGCAAGCATTTCTGGACAAACAGTTCCTTTACTTAACAATTGTATTGGATTCCAAGGAATTTTTGTGAATTTTCTTATTGTAAAAGTTGGTCCTCTACTAGATATATCTTGAGAATAGGTTGCATTAATTCTGGAGCCATCTGGCAAACTTCCATCTAACAAAGGATTTGCATAAGAAATATATTTTCCACATCTTTGAGCAAGTTTTTCAACAAAACTTGAAAGTGTTTCCATAGTATTATAAATTATATTTGTTTTCATATTTCTATAAATTCTATGGATAATATACAAGGGAGTGTTCGATCCATTACACTCAATATCTTCAATAAAATAATCTTTCATAATAGCCTCAATTTCATTAAGACCAATAAAATCCCTATATAAATAATAAAATATTTTTTTATAACTTTGTTCACTTACCTTAAGAGCAAGTTCCTCAATTAATAATCTGGCAGTTTTATCTGTATAATCTATCATAGATTCTGTATCTTTTTGAACAAGAATATTAACATTTATCATTTCTCCTAAACTTATTTCTAATGTAGCTAATATTGATTTTTCTTCTAAACTTAAAATAGGCTCTTCTACATTATAGACCAAGGTTCCATCATTCTTATCCCAAAAAATATGAACACTCACATATGGAGCAATAAGTGTATATCTAACATCGATTTTTGTTTTATCTTCAAATCTGGGGAGTGAAGGAATATTTGGGTTTAAGTTAATGTAAATTTTGTCCATGTTAATATCTCTTTTTATAATAAAATAAGAATAAATAACTATTTAAAACTATTTTTTATGTCAAACTTTTATGTTAAACTAAAATCTAAAACATATCTTTTATCAAGACCAACCCCCATATTTTCTATCTTTATATTATAGGGTATTGATCCTGGTTGAAGTGTTTTTTTATTATCTCCCCCTACATAGGTCATATTAATAAAACTACTATAATTCAAAGTAAGGAAGATATTAAATCTGCTTCCATATTTTTCAGTCTGTATTATTATATCTCCCTCTTTTATTTTTATTCCCGGCTCACTAGATTCCAGTCTTGTGTTTTCTAAAATATAAACAAGTGTATCATTTTCAGGATTTATTTCTAATCTTCCTTTTGATAATTTTAAATCTACCGTTCTAATACTACTTATTGATTCTCTTGCTTCAGAAATTTTTAAATTTAATTTATTTAATGCTGTTATTGTTTGTTTTATTGTTTCCCTATCTTTTATTTTTTCAATCTGAGGCAGTGCAGTTGAAAGTATTATTGAAATTATGGTGAGTCCAATCAAAGTATATATTGCAGTTTCAACCCATACCTGTGATTTTTTTAACATTTTAAGAACAGAATTCTATTCTATTTAAAACTCCTGCACTTTCGCAGGTTCTTCCATCAACTAAAACAGGGGTTATTTTTATTTTGCTAGGCTTTGTAGTAATTCCAGATATATTATAAGTTCTTTCTTCATCTTTACCAGGAACTTCAAGAACATCATTTCCATTATACATTTTAATTCCTGTTGTTCCAGTATTATTTATTATTCTAAATGCAGATGAAGAAGCAGATCCAACAGATATTAAAAATCCATTTATTTTATCACTGCCAACATCTCCAACATGGATCTGAACATGCATTTCTCTAACATCATTATCATAGCAAGTATAATCAATATTATTAACAACCTCTAGTTTATTAGCAACTTCTAAACAATCTGATCCAGAAAGTTGTTTTTTAACAAAAGGTATAACGAATGCAATTATAACTGTAACTGCAACAACTGTTATCATTATTAAAAGAACAGTGCTAACAACCTCTGATTGCGAAAGTTTTGAATTAGGCAAAAGTTTTATGCTAGATAACTGATTCGAAACTCGAGTTGAGCGTTTAGACATTGACAAAATATTTTTCTTAATAACAATGTCTGAACGCGAGTTAGAGCGTTTTGAATTATTATTTAATATTCTACCCAATTTATCACCTTTTTTCATTTGAATTTAAACTTTAACACCATACCTATCTGAACAAGTGTATGGTTCTGTTCCTCCAGATTTTGCCTTTGTTCCCAAAAGTACTGGAATAATAATTATTTTTTCATAATCATCGTAGGATAGTAATTCATATTCCCCTGTATTTATAATAACATTATATCCGGGATTAACAGCACCTACATTTGGAGGAATTTCTTTTGTTACTGATTTCCCACTGCCTTTTTCAGTAAGTTTTAAATTAAAAGCATAAATAGGAATACTTCCAGAATTTGTAAAACCAAAACTCAATCCATCAGGATTTACATTAGGTTGTATTTCATTTTGAACATCAGAACAATACTGATCAATAGATTTTGTTTCACTAGCAACTTGTTTTGTTATAGCCTCTTTAATAAATCCCTGAGACCATATTAAAATAATTATGGCTAGAATTATAACAATCATTATTAGTAACACTGTAGAAACTACAGGACTCACTCCTTTTTTGTTGTTTTTCATAATCATTTTTATTCTCATATATATAAATACTTTACTATTTAAAATAAATTACAATTTTGAAGACTTTCTTTTATAATAGCATTTTTACACAAGATTTTTGTTTTTTTACCAGTAATAAAAGGTTGTATTTGAACTAATTCTATTTTATTTAATGTTTTTGAACCGGCTAATAAGTTTGAATACTTAGCACTAACATCTTCACCAGGTTTTAATGGAGTCATAAAAATAAATTCTCCTGCTCTTTGAATATTAGCATCCCCCTCTTTCATTAAATAATATTCTGGATTTCTTTGAGAATCATTAGTGACTGTAAGAATAATTCCATTAATATTAAATCTTCCATTATTTCTTAGGGTAAGTTCTATACCTGTTTCATCACATCTATACTCATATAATATTAATGAAGTTTCATCTTTACAATCAGGAGAAGGGTTTGTGTTGGTCATTGTGCTTATCCATGCATAAACTCCTACTGAAACAGCAATGGCAATTGCAATCAAAAGTACATAAGACAACATTTCACTTACTCCTATTTTATTCATCTTCTTTTTCATATTA
>JAGVIM010000258.1 GCA_020056045.1 Nanobdellota archaeon
ATTTTAAAAGAAGATAAAAAAAGATAATACTAACAAAATTAAGCAACCCTTAATAAATTTTTTAATTTAGAAAAATATCTAGATTTCAATGATTCCTCAAGAGGTTCTTGTAAAATAGGTTTATGTCTATAGGTCATTAAATAAGCATCTTCAGGAATATCTGAATAATGATCCTTAAGAACACTAAATGCCCTAAAATAATTTTCTCTAAAAAATAATTGTGCAGGTAAATTAGTTTCTCTTACTTCTAAACAAATATTCTTTCTTTTCTGATCAGATAATTTTAATTTTAATTTATCTAGCATTTGAGTTCCAACCCTCTTTCTCCTATATTGAGGAGAAACAGCAAAATTTAACAAATGAATTCCAGAATTATGTAATTGATAAATCATAAATCCTGCTACTTGTCCTGAAGATTCTCCAATCATTCCAATACAATTTCTTTGTCTTAAATTTTGAAGAAAATCCTCTTCAAGCCAAGGAAATTCAAAACTTGCATTTTCAATGCCAAAAACTTCAGGCATATCTCTTCTTATCATCCACCTAATAAAAAAATTAGATAATTTTTTATCATCAATACTACTTGTCATCAAAATTATTTTGATTAATAGTTTATATACTTTTCCAAAATCCAACATTAAAAAAGAAAACCAAACTTTTTATATTATACATTGCTTATAATAAAGAGAGAAAAATGCTTAAACTAATAAACAGGCTTAGAAGAAATTCTATGCAATTAATAAACAAAAATTACATAAAAAATAAACTAAAGGATAGAATGGGTAATTGCAAAAAATGTGGAAAATGTTGCAAAGGATGTAAACATTTAAACAAAAAAACAAATCTCTGTAAAACATATAAAAACAGGCCATTTTATTGCCATAAAGAATTTCCCATAGATAAATTAGATCAAAAAATATTTAACATCAAAAATTGCGGATATCATTTTAAAAAATAAATTAATTTAATTAAAAATAACTAATACAAAACATTTATTAACCATAAATCTAATTCTAAATTAAAGATGGATTATAAAATAAAAGATATTTCACTTGCAGATTGGGGAAGAAAAGAAATAGAAGTAGCTGAAAAAGAAATGCCAGGATTAATGTCACTCCGAGAAAAATATGGAAAGCAAAAACCATTAAAAGGTGCAAGAATTTCTGGAAGTCTTCATATGACATTACAAACAGCAGTTTTAATTGAAACATTAAAAGAATTAGGAGCAGAAATAAGATGGTGTTCTTGTAATATTTTCTCAACCCAAGATCATGCTGCTGCAGCAATTGCAAAAGCTGGAATTCCGGTTTTTGCCTGGAAAGGAGAAAGTCTAAAAGAATATTGGGAATTAACTGAAAAAGCATTAACATTCCCAGATAATAAAGGACCTAACCTAATAGTAGATGATGGAGGAGATGCAACACTAATGATTCATAAAGGAGTTGAAATTGAAAAAAATCTAGAATTATTAGAAAAAGATTATTCAAAAGAAGGAGAAGATTTCAGAGAATTAATGATTATATTAAAAGAAATTTATAAAAAAAATCCAAATAAATGGACTAATTATATTAAAGACCTAAAAGGTGTTTCAGAGGAAACAACAACAGGAGTTCATAGGTTATATCAAATGAAAAAAGAAAATAAACTTCTTTTTCCTGCAATAAATGTAAATGATTCTGTAACAAAATCTAAATTTGATAATCTCTATGGATGTAGAGAAAGTTTAGCAGATGGACTTAAAAGAGCAACAGGAGTAATGATTGCAGGAAAAACTGTTGTTGTATGTGGCTATGGTGATGTTGGAAAAGGCTGTACACAATCAATGTCTGGATTTGGAGCAAGAGTTATTGTAACTGAAGTAGACCCTATTTGTGCATTACAAGCTGCAATGGAAGGCTATGAAGTAAAAACAGTTGAAGATACACTTGGAATTGGAGATATTTACATTACAACAACAGGAAATTGTGATATTATAACAATTGATCACATGAAAAATATGAAAGATCAAGCAATTGTTTGTAATATTGGACATTTTGATAATGAAATTCAAGTTGAACAACTAAACAAATTTCCAAATATAAAAAAAATAACCATAAAGCCCCAAGTAGACAAATATATTTTTCCAGATAAACATGAAATTTACATGTTAGCAGAAGGTCGTCTAGTAAACCTTGGTTGTGCAAATGGCCATCCAAGTTTTGTAATGTCAAATTCATTCACAAATCAAACATTAGCTCAATTAGAACTATGGACAAAACAATTGAAAGTTGATGTTTACACTTTACCAAAACATTTAGATGAAGAAGTCGCAAGATTACACTTAGCAAAAATAGGAGTAAAACTCACAAAACTCTCAAAAAAACAAGCAGACTATTTAGGTATTCCTGTTGAAGGACCATATAAAGCTGAGAATTATAGATATTAAAATTATAACCAACTTATTCTTTCTTTTTAATTAAAACATAG
>JAGVIM010000201.1 GCA_020056045.1 Nanobdellota archaeon
TGGGTATTCTTATCGGTATTGCCTCTGTAATACTCCTCACGGCTTTTGGTTTGGGCCTGAAAAAATACATTGAAGACCAACTGCAGGGTTTAGGCACCAATCTTATTATGATCTTGCCTGGAAAAGCACTTCAGGGTGGTTTAAGCAGTAGCGCCAGCTCTTTCACGAATGGTAAATTTGATGAAAAAGATGTCAACAATCTAAAAAGAATAAAAAATATATATTTCTATTTTTATTAATTATTGTTGTGATGTTAATATTAACATTAATAATAATCTCTTTAGCAAATTTTAGTATTAAAAAATCTAATGATTCGGTTTTAAAACAAAGGGCTATAAACACTAGAGATCCCTCTATATGTGATAATATTATAGGAAATACGGATAAGTACTTGTGTTATGAATATGCTTCTGATAAATTAAATAATCCGGAGTTATGTAAAAATATAAATTCGGAAAGTGGAAAGAATATCTGTTATAAAACTATTGCTTTGCATATGAGAGATATAAAAGTTTGTGATTTAGTAAAAAGTATTGATGGTTATTCTCGCGAAGAATGTTATTCAAACATAGCTAATTTATTAAGCAATCCCAAAATATGTGATATGATAACTAATTCCTATAGTAAAGAATTATGTCTAGATTATGCAAGTAGATAACTGTAAATAATAATTGATTTAAACATATTTCTTAGATTTTGTGCAACCTAACTTTTTTTCAGTTCTCACTCCATGCTTCGAACCTTTTTTAAATCTCTTATTCTTAGATAGGTTATGGAAATACATTTAGCATCTATGGAGAATATAACTTGCTGGGCTTTTAGAAGTCTTATGCAAGGAGTTACTGATTCTTATACTGGTATGATTTCTATGGGTTATCTTCTTGAAAGAAACAAGGCTTGGAAAGAAGTTGATTTTTTTCCTATTAATGGACAAAGGCAATGGTTGCAGGTTTTAACTTCTAAGGAAAAAGAATGTGCTGATTTTTTAAAAAGGGTTAATGAGAAGTTATCAACTTCTCAAACTCTCGCTTTAGGAGGTAAAGCTTCGAGTAATGAGAAGCTTGGAGAAGAACCTGAAAAGGATAATTGTCATGGAATTCAGTTAAATTGTAGTTGTCCATCTCCCATGATTATTAAAATTGGACAGGGTTCTGCATTGATTAAAAGACCATTGAAGGTGGCTAGTTTAGTTAAAGAATTACTTAAACAAGATAAATATAAGGTTAGTGTTAAGACCAGACTTGGGCTTAATTCTTTTGAAGTTCGCGAAAGAAGAATTTTTAAATTATTAGAAGAACTTGAGAAAATTAAAAATCCTAATTTTACAGAAGTGGTTGTTCATTTTAAACATGGAAAAGAAAATTCAGATACACTCTATGATTATTCTACATTAAAAGAAATTTGTGATTATAATATTCCTATTGTACTTAATGGGGGAATAAACAGTTATAGAGATTATAATAACATTATAAAAACTATTCCTAAAAGAAAAAATATTAAAGGACTTATGATTGGAAGAGAGGTTTTGAAAAATCCAGATTGTTTTGTTGAAGTTAGTAATATGTTAAATTGTACTTTGTTTAAAAATAGAAGTTTTGAGGAAATAAATGCTGAATTTAAGAAATTGTGTGAAGAACATATGCCAAGGGAAATTTATCTTGAGAGAATAAAGAATTCTTGTGTTTGGAATAAATAGAAGCTAATTTTATAAACCTATTTTCTATATTCATTTTATGGATAAAATAAAATACACTCAAGAGGATATTTATAATCATCAAGGGGTTTCTGCAGTTATAAAAAATTTAAATGGGGAAATTTTAATGCAAGATCATGTTAAATATGGTTTTTGGACAATTCCTGTTGGAAAAGTAATGCCTGGTCAAAGTGTTGAAGACGGATTAAAACAAGAAATAATGGAGGAATGTAATATAGAAATTATAAAATCAAAAGAAATCGCAAATAAAAAATATAATTATATTAGGGATGGAAAAGAAGTTATTGTTGATGCTTATTTATTTGAAATTTTAGAATATTCCGGATCTGTTAAAAACAATGAACCTGATAAACATAAAACTCAGGAATTTTTGAGTTTGGAAAAGATAAAACAACTTCCTTATCTTTCTGATACTACTTTGCTTTATCTTGAGATAATGGGTTTTAAAAGAGGTAAAAATCTTTAAATAGTATTTTGTAGTGCTTAATCTAATATGTTTATAGTAAAACAAAAGATTAATGGAAAAGATTATTATTATCTTAGGAAGAGTGTGAGGGAAGGTAGTAAGGTTAAAAGTGAGTATGTTGCTTATCTTGGAAAAGATAAGGAAGAGGCTGAGAAAAAAGCTAAAGAAATAATTGAGAAAGTAAAGAATGGAGAAAATATTAGTAATTTGAAGAAAGAATTGATAATCAGTTCAGAATCTTTTGATTCTGAAAATTCCAATAATGCTACTGGGGCAGAAGAACAAAAAAAATTAACTATTGAAGAGAAAGCAAGTTCAATTACTATTGAAGAGAAAGCAAGTTCAATTACTATTGAAGAGCTAGCAAATTTTTGCAAGGAAAAGGGATTTGTATTTAGAAGTTCTGAATTATATGGGGGATTTGCAGGATTTTGGGATTTTGGGCCTCTTGGAGTTGAATTGTTTAATAATATTAAAAAAGATTTTTGGAATTTTTTTGTAACAAGTCGAGATAATATGGTTGGAATTGAGGCATCAATTATTTCGCATCCTAGAACTTGGATAGCAAGTGGGCATGTTGCAAATTTTTCAGATGTGGCTGTTGTTTGTAAGAAATGTAATAAGGCAACTAAAATAGATAAATCTGAAGTTGGAAAGGTTAATTGTGATTGTGGTGGAGAATATGATATTAAGGGAGAGTTTAGTTTAATGTTTAAGACAAAGGTTGGTGCAATAGATGCTGAAGAAGCATATTTAAGAGGAGAAACTGCACAGGGAATGTTTATGGATTTTAAACTTGTTCAGCAGACTAGTCGAATGCAATTACCTTTTGGAATTCTTCAGATAGGAAGATGTTTTAGAAATGAAATTGCTCCAAGGGATTTTCTTTTTAGAAGCAGAGAATTTCATATTGGAGAGTTTGAATTTTTTATTAATCCTGAGGAAAAGAAATGCGATTTATTAATGGATGTGCATAAAGAATTAAAAATAAAATTGCTTGATGGAGAAACACAAATGAGAATAAGCTCATTATCAAAGGATAATGAGAATTCCAAAGTAGCTGGTGAACCAGAGAACATATTAAGAGAAACAACTATTGGAGAAATGCTTTCTGAAGGAAGATTAGATGAATGGCATGCTTATTGGTTAGCAGAGCAGATTTTTTGGTATAATTCAGTTGGACTTCGCGAGATTAAAATTAGAGAACATAAAAAAGATGAATTGTCTCATTATTCATCTGCAACTTTTGATATTGATTATGAATATGTTTTTGGAAGTAAGGAACTTGGGGGAATTGCAAATAGAGGACAGTATGATTTAACTCAACATGCAAAAGAGAGTAAGCAAAATCTTGAAGTTTTTGATGAGAAATATAAAAATAAAGTTATTCCAAGAGTTATTGAACCTACTTTTGGAATGGAAAGAGCATTTTTAGCAATTTTAACAAAAGCTTATAATTATGATAAGAAAAGAGATAATGTTGTTTTAAAACTTCCTGCAAAACTTGCTCCAATAAAAGCAGCTGTTTTTCCTATCATAAAATCTCCTGAATATAATTCAATTGCTGAAGATATTGTGAGAGATTTAAGAAAAGAATGGAATGTTAGTTATGATAAATCAGGAAGTCTTGGAAGAAGATATGCTAGGAATGATTCTGTGGGGACGCCTTTTTGTATTACTATTGATGAGAATAGTTTGAAAGATAAGGATTGTACAATTAGGGATAGAGACACAACTGTTCAAATTAGGGTTAAATTAAAGGATTTAAAGGAAACTTTGAAAAAGTTAATTGGAAATGAGATGGAGTTTAAAAAAGCAGGAAAGATTGTTGAGACTAGGGTGAAAGAGAATTAGTTTAAACTTTGCTTATTTTCCATAAAAGATTAAATAATTGTTTATAACTATTAACTACATGTTCATTATTAATAATTGTGACAATTGGATTTTCTGTCCAAACTACAAATGCTACTTTTGTTCCATAAATAGTAGTTTCGGTTAGGGGTTCAAATTCTTCATCAAAAAATTTTAAATCAATAATATCCTTTGGAATTAATTTTTTCCATTTTCTTAAAGATTTATGAAATATCATCTTTGCTTTTATTTTATGTTCTTTTTGTTTTAAATGTAGATTCTGCCAGTAATAATCCTCAATAATAATCTCTGATTCTTTTGGACTACCAAATACAAAATAATCTAATTTTTTTTCAATTATTTCAGAATATATTTGTTTTACTCCAGCTATTCCTCGAAAAACCATTGCGGTTTCTTGCACATAAGAACTTTTTTTCTTTTCTATATTCTTGACTAATTCTTTTGCTATTTCTTCTTGTTCATCTAATTCGTCTTTTTTCTTTTTAATGAATTCTATAATTGATTCAGGTTTCTGAATTTGATAAACTCTTTTTCTATTTTCAATAATTTTAGATACAATTCCTTTTTCACAAAGTCGTTCTAATGCTTGGTAAATATTTGCTTTATAAAATCCAGTTTCTTCTATTAAAGGTTGAACTTCAGAAGCTCCAAGCTTTAATAGAGATAAATATAAGGTTGCTTCTGATTGTGAAAGACCAAGCTTCCTCAAATCTTCTATTTTCATAGTAGTATTATATAACTACTACTTATATAAATATACCCATATTTTTATTACTAGTTTATGGAGAATAAATAATATGAAAAATAAGATTTTTCAATTACTCGCTTTAGGAGGTAAAGCTTCGTAAAATGCCACCAAGTGGATTTAGTCAAGATGCAATAAATGGTTTGCTTGCTTTCGTAAGAGATGCTTATCAAAATACTTTAGATAGATATAAAGGGCAAGACTTGACAGAGGAACAAATACTTCAGGAAAGTATAGGGTATTTAGAGGGTGTAGTTAGAACTACAGCTCCTTTTGCAGTTAAAGGAACAGTTTCACCAGAGGGAATTAAAGGTCTTGCAAAATTTTTAACAACTAATTATAGGGACTTAATAAGAGAGATTCATGAAGGTAAGAAACAAGAAGGTCATGCAATGGAGATTGAGATAGGGGATATTTCAGAGTATCTAGCTAAATTCAGTCTGCATTAATCTTTTAAACTTGTTTTTTCTTCTTGTTTTATGAAAATCCTATTTATCTGCAAACATAATAAATTTAGAAGTAAGGTTGCAGAAGCTATTTTCAACAAGTTAAATAAAAACAAAAAAATAATTGCAGAAAGTGCAGGTATTATTGGTTCTGAACATTTTACTCCTGAAAGTGTTATTAGGATTTTAAAAGAAAAGGGTTATGGTGTTGCAAGAATGGATGCAAGAAGAGTTGATTCTGTTAAAATTAAGGATTTTGATATGATTGTTATTGCTGCTGATAATATTAATTCTAGGTTTTTTAAAGATAGTTTTAAAGGAAAGATAATTTGGTGGAAGATAACTGATTGTATTGATACAGATATAGAGGGAATTAAGGAGAGAGTTGATGAAATTGAGAAGAGAATTAAAGAGTTTATTAAAGAATTAAATTAATGAAATCTTCCTAATGCTATTCTATAATCTTCTCTTTCTATAACTGCTTTTTTATGCATTAATTCATATTTGTTAATTATTGCTTGATGACTTTCTTGACTGTATATTGGACCTATTTTTTCTAAGCCTTTTATAACTTCTTCAACTATTGTTATATGTCTGTTTAATTGTTTAATTTCAACTAGGATTTGTGATTCTGTTAGATCATTTCTTACTCCTGGAATTGATTCTAGTGAAGTTTGCATTAAGATTTTATTTATTACTTGTTTATAAAATTTTTTATGTGGATTTGTAGAAATAAGTAGTGATTTTTTAAATATCACATTACAACAAAACTTATAAAATGAATTTGGTTAGTTAATTAATGGTTAATGAGGACTGCATTTTTTGTAAAATTGTAAAAGGAGAAATTCCCTCAAAAAAGACTTATGATACAGAAAATAAATATAATTTTCTGTCCTGTAAACTATGGGAAGAATAAAATGAAACAAGAAGAAAAAGAATGTATTTTCTGTAAGATTGTTAGGGGCGAGATAAAGTCAGACATAGTTTACAGTGATGATAATTTTATTGCTTTTTTAGATATTAATCCAAAGGCAGAAGGTCATACTGTTATTGTTTCAAAAAAACATTTTAGAAATTTGCTTGATATGCCAACAACTCTTGGAAATGAAATGTTAGAAGTAGTTAAGAATGTTAGTCTTGATTTGATAAAACAAGGAAAAGCAGAGGGATTTAATTTAGTTGTTAATAATGAACCTGTTGCCGGGCAGATTGTTTTTCATGCACATATTCATATTCTTCCAAGAAAAAAAGATGATGGATTGAAAATGTTGGTTTAAAAAGATTTAAAAGTCAGGGTTTCTGTTAGAATTTGAAAGAGTGTTGATGGAGATATATGAATCCAAGTCAATCTAAAAGAACACAATCTTTGAATAATGCTTGCTTAGAAAGAGTAACCTTTGAAGGAACTCCTTATTTCTTATATGAGAATAGTCTAGGTGTATTTTGTGCTGTTAAAGAGATTATTCCTAGTTCTGATGGATTTGGTAGACCTGTTTTTGATGAGGATATTGGAGAACTTGTTCTTGGAGAAGATCTTGCTGAAATTAAATCAAGTTTTTCTGTAGAAATTGAAGTTTTAAGAGATGATTTTATGCCTTATATTGTTGATGATTTAAGAAGACTTACTAATAAATTTGGAGAAGAATATTTTTCATACCAGACTGCTCAGGGTAAGATCGGAAGAGCACA
>JAGVIM010000056.1 GCA_020056045.1 Nanobdellota archaeon
CATCTCAGATTAAAAGAACTAATACTTTCCTAAACCTTTTTTATCTTTTTCAGATCTTTTTAAGAAATCATCAATAAACTTCTTATTCTTCTCATAATCAACAATTTTTTTCATTTCATAATAATCATTTCCATTTACAGACTTCTTTTCAGCCTTAATTTCACCCATTGATTTTTCATATACTTCTTTAGATAGCAAAACCTCTCCCTTAGATAGTTCAGATAATCTTTTAGCACCAAGAAGACTACTTCCTAAAGCAGTAAATAATAATCTTCCGTCCTTTACCTCATTAAGAATCTCTCCAGAATTTACAGCAATTCCAAACTCGACATTATCCTTAAACTTCAAATTATGTTCACGAAGATTAGTTGAAATTTGCTCAGCAAGTTTTGCAGCATCTACTTCATTTTTAAATGTCTTTGTAACTAAAGGACTAAGTACAATAAATACATATTCCCCCTGTTCTAAAACAGCAGCTTTTTTATCAAAAGCAGGCTCTAATACTTTTTCTATGGCTTCTTTTGAAAACTTAGTTATTTTATTCTTTATCTTCAATCCAATTATTGTAGCCCTATTTCTATGTCCTGTTGAAACAAATCCTTGCTCTGCCTTTGTAGGTGGAAGAGAAGGAGCTAAAATAATTTTTCTAAAAACTTCTTTTTTAACTTCTTTAGGTTTTTCAATTGTATTAGTTTTCATAACATGATGTAATTTCAAATGTCTATCTCTATTATCATGCCTATTTCTTTTATCTCTTGGATATGCAAAAGATTTTTTCTTTAAAACATTCCTTAATAAAAATATAATTCCAGCAGTTAAAATTATTATTACAAAAATCCAAAGTATGGGGGTATAAACCACATTTAAATAATCTTTATTTTTAGAATCACTAACATCAATCGCATGACCTGTTAATGAAACTCCTTTTTGTTCAATTTCACTATCTCCCGCCTTTGCCTTAATATCATAAGTCCCATCTTTTCCAGATAAATAAAAATTCTTATCTTCTCCAACACCTAAATCTACTTTTTTAACAAAGGGTTTTCCATTTATTTCAATCTGAACATCTCCAATATATCTAGCATTGCCAATATTCTTCACATAAAGAGTATCATTTCTAATTTCAAAAAATATTTTTGGTTTTTCAGCAACAAAAAAATTCTTTACAACATCCTTATCTCCAGAAGATATTTTAACAGTATAATATCCACTAGGTAGATCTATTGGAATTTCAAAAATTCCTGTTTCTCCAGAGCCTATAACTCTTTCATATACAGATTTTGCCTCAGTATTAGTTATTACAATTGAAATCTGATCATTAATAGCAAGTCCACTTTGATCTAAAAGAACAGGTTTTATACTTACATTATCTCCAGGATTAAAATTTTGATTACTAATAGCAACATCAATATTTTTTAAAATTTGAGGAACTTTTAAGCTTCCAGTTGTTTCTCCCTTATTTGTTTTTTCCCAAGAATCTGACAATTCATAAGCAGAAACTTGAAGATTATAATCTCCTGCAGGAATATTACCAGGAAGTCTTAAACTAACACTAAACTCTCCATTACTTATTTTTCCATAAAATTTATCCCCTGATAAATTACTCTGTAAACTATTATTAACAGTATTATTAACAGAAGAATTTTGATTAATAATAGCTCCACTGAATGGAATATTTATTTCAACTTCTCCATTACTAGTTTTTCCATTTAATTTTTTTACATTACCTTTTAATAATATAACTTCATCAGGTTTTGCAAAAAAAGAATCAATAGAGAATTTAACATCAAGTTTATCTGAAATCTGAAAAGTAGGATTTGTTTTCTTTGAGTCTCCTGCATATTCAGCCAAAAAATAACAATCTCCTTTTAAATTTCCAATCCATTTTGAATTAAGAGGAAGAACAATATTTTCAATCGGAGGCCCATTAAATATATCAATAGAATTTCCACTGCAAACAAGTTTAAGCTTCAAAGGACCATCTTGCAAAGGATTAATACTAACATTCATGTCAACAGTATCACCTATATTATAAACACTTTCTAATTGAGAAAAATAAATTCCCGCAGACACATTTGTTGCATTTATTATAAAAACTAATGCAAAAATAAGCCCTAATGCCAAAATCAATCCCTTTTTCATAATAATTAATATCCAAATCAATATTTAAAGCTTTTGAAGTTTTAACATATATTATAGAATACTTCAAAAACCACCAAAAATTCTAAAAAGAATTTTTTAGTGTCTTTTTAGAATTTTTTATATATAATTATTAGTAGTATATTAGCGAAAATCTATATTATTGTTCAGAAACAAAATAATTGCACCTAGCTTCAAGTTTCTCAGGCCTTCCTATTTCTACATAGGTTCTCCAGGGAATAGGTATTTGAACTGCACTTAAAGGATTTGATGAAGCACTATAAAAAACTTCTTGAATATGACCTTCTTCATCAACATTCATTCCTAATTTAAAATACCCCGTATCATCAGTAGCATTATCCAAAAATTGGCTAATATCAGATCTAAATCCCAAAGATCTAGGAGTTTGATCTCTATCTAAATAATTTATTCCTCGTAAAAAAACTTCACCTTTTCTTTCTGCAACAGCTTCCCTGTCTTCTTGAACAACATCTGTTACCATAAATATTACAGTCTGTTTGAATTTATAAAATTATATATTTTTAGAATATTCAAAAGACAAGATATTTAAACTAAAATTAATTAAATTAATTATGGAAAAAGAGAATGACGAAGCAATAACACTTCTTATGCAAATAGAACATGGTTTAATGCAAGAATTACTAGCTACATTTAGAATAAGAACTGAAAGAA
>JAGVIM010000022.1 GCA_020056045.1 Nanobdellota archaeon
TATAGAAAAAGAATACATACTTTTATTGCAACCAGTGATATTCATATTGAAGATAAGTTTGGAAAAGACAGGAATTGGATTATCGAAAGAGCTGTGAATGCTGTAAAAAAAGCAAGAAGCTATGTTGAAGATGTTGAATTCTCTTGCGAGGATTTTGGAAGAAGTGATTCAGATTATACTATTGATGTTGTTTGTGGAGCAATAAAAGCAGGAGCAGGAACTATTAATCTTCCTGATACTGTTGGCTGGCTTACACCTTCAGAATCTTATGAAAAAGTAAAATATGTTATTGAAAAAGTAAGAGAAAAGGGGTTGAATGCAATATTTTCAGTTCATAATCATAATGATTTTGGAATGGCTACTGCAACAACAATAGAAGCAATAAGAGCAGGAGTAAGACAGGTTGAGGTTACAGTAAATGGAATAGGAGAAAGAGCAGGAAACACATCTTTAGAAGAAATTGTTGCTATAATAAAAACAAAAAAATTAGGAGAATGTAATATAAATACAAGATATATTGGAGAAACAAGCAGATTACTTTCTAAGCTTACTGGAATATATCCTCAACCAAATAAAGCAATTGTTGGAAAAAATGCATTTTCCCATGAAGCTGGAATACACCAAGATGGTGTAATAAAAGGAAGAGAAACCTATGAAACAATGGATCCGAGGGACTTTGGTGTTGAGAGTGTGTTGACTTTCGGGCCTCGTTCAGGAAGAAATGCTCTTAGAGAAAAATATAAGCAACTTGGAATTGTTATTAATGAAAAAGAATTTGAAACAGTTGTTGAAAGATTTAAAAAACTTGCAGATTATAAAAAAGAAATTGATGATTCTGATCTGATATTAGCAATAAAGAATGAAGAAAAAATTCCAAAATATTATAGTTTAATAGGATATAGTCCTGTTCATGTTAATGGAAATTTTGTAAGTATTGTTGAATTAGAGATCAATGGAAAAAGAGAGAAAATTTATGATTCTGGTGATGGTCAGATTGATTCTGCAATAAGAGGTGTTAGAAAAGCTATTGGAGAACAGGAACTCGAACTGACTGATTTTAATTCAAGATCAATTGGAAAGGGTTCTGAAGCTATTGGAGAAACAAGAGTTGTTGTTACAAAAAATGGCTGGGAAGTCAAAGGTTATGCAGCAAATAGTGATGTTGTAAGAAGTGCAATTGAAGCTTTTGTTGATGCTGCAAACAAAATTAAGTATGTTAAAGATTATTTTGAAAAGTAAATTCTTGAGAAAAAATAATTATTTTTTAATAACAAATAATCTACCACTAGGATCAGTTATTCCTAAATCAGGATGTCCGCAGTCAATATCTCCATAAAGACTAATGTAAGCTCTTGTTAAACCGGTTTTATGAGTAATTAATTCAAGATCTCCTGTTTTTCTTTCTTTTTTTGTTTGCCTTGGCAAACAAGTTCTTTGATCAATATCGCCAGGTAAAAAATATCCTGGTTGATTTATTATTGGTGCATGAACAATTTGAGTATCATCAGTTATATTAAAACCAAGACTATCATAATTTGAACCAGGTAATTGTTTTAAAAGTGTTCCTCTTAAAGAAATTAACATTGGAAGTTTAAGATTTCCATATTTTGCACTAATTTGATCTGCTAAATCTTCTGCAATAATCTGATTAGGCCCTTCTATACTTCTTAAAACCAATGCAAAATCTATTGTTGAAAGTCTTAAATATTCTGGATTTTCATTAAGTGTATTTGCAAGATCTTCAAATCTTGGAAGATTATATCCAATTCTATCTAAAGGAGGAGTTGATAAATGGATTTTTCCACCTTGTGTTTTTTCTTTTGGAGATTGTAAAAAACATAAAATAAAAGGATTTAAATTGTTTATAACATTTCTTGAATCCAATTTCATTTGATTTAAAGTATTCAAATGTTTTCTTGTTCTTTTTCCACAGCCCCTATAATGTTCAAATAATTTTCTAGAATCTTCAGAAGAGAGTGTTGAAGATTTAAAACTTGGAATATAGAGTTCTGTTGGAGTTAA
Source organism: Nanobdellota archaeon (assembly GCA_020056045.1). Classification (GTDB taxonomy): domain Archaea; phylum Nanobdellota; class Nanobdellia; order Pacearchaeales; family GW2011-AR1; genus ARS1285. The sequence continues at coordinate 2,023 of JAGVIM010000022.1, forward strand.
ATTAGGTTGTTGTTCTGATGTCATCTTTTTTCTCCTTGTTTATTTATCAGGTCTATCAATTAAAGCACTTGCTTGATAGTGTTCGGGATTACTTCTTGTTAGAAAAGGTATTGGTTCAAGTAATCCTAATGCCTGAAAAACTTTTCCCAAATAATTAACATGTTGATTTGCAGGAGCATTTGTATGCTGAATAAGAACTGTTGCAGTTAATACTCTATTTCCTTCAATAAGTTCAGTATTTATATCTTTAATACCAACTTCATATTCTGATTCCCTAGTATAATCTGCTAAGGTTGTTCCCATCTTTAATCTTACATCAGAATCTGTTAACCCTAATGGAGCTAAAACTTGATCTCTTGCCTCTGCTATTGGAATTACAGTTCCATCTAAAATAGATGGTACTTCTGGAGTTTTTTCTGCTAAAAATTCTAAAACTTTTTTCATTGTAATTATTTACCTCAAATTTGAGTATATAAATTTATATAAACTGGCTTTTATAAATCTTTGTATTGTTGTATCTTATTAGTGGTTACAATAATAAGATTTAAATAGTAGAACTAACTAGATATATTATCACCTCTTTTCCCCTGAAGAGTAAAGACATACTTTTGTATGAAACTGACTCTTCATGGGTTTATACTAAAAAGATATAAATAACTAAAAAATAAGGATAAACAAAAAATGGCAAATCAACAATTCAAATTAAAGGATAGATTTAGTCAAAATAAATCTTTTGATACAAAAAAATATGAATGTCCTGAGGGATATAGTCTTATAAAGATAGATGATATTTTTCAACTTACTGCCAGAGTATATAATGATACCTATGCATTTAGATTTAGGGAAAAACAAAAGAAATCTGTTTTAGAAATGTTAAAAGAATTTTCTGATCCAAAAAAAGGATTGAGTTTTAGCCCTGTAAATGCTGTTACCTGCAATGTTTTAGTAAATGACTATGTTCCTGGAAAGATTTAATAAAAAGTTGAATAATAAAAAATGGTAAATCAAAGCAAAAAAAATGATGAAAGATCTTGGAGAAAGTGGAGAGAATATGGATCAGTTGGAAACATAAATGGCCGTTCTATAGGTGAAGCTTATGCCTTTTTTGATTCTGATACCTCTGAAAGTTATTTAAAAGAATTTATGCAAGATTTAGTAGCTAATTCTCAAAAAGGTTTAGAACTTACAGTTCAAGAGGGAGTTTCTGGAATTAGATTTGATGAAAAACTTGCTAAAGCAATTCAACATCCTGATGATTATAGAATAATGACACATGATAGAAGAATGAAAGAACCTAAAAAAGAAGAAAAACCTGCTTCTAGTTTAAAATATTCATTAGTTACTAAATGTCCTGGGCTTAGTAATGAAGATACTGCTAAGAGAACTGGAAATATTATAGATTATATAAGAACTTTAAATAATGACTCTGATTTTTTCAGATGTGCTTTAGTTTATGAAAAAAATGATGAATACCATATTTTAGGATAGACAAATTTAAATGATAGATTTTTTATAAATATCTCAGAAGATATTTTTTTAGAGAATAATTTTCTATAATTCTAAACATTTTAAACAAATATTTCAGAAACTTCTTGGCTTTTAAATCTAATCAGTAGAAAAAATAAAACTTAATAAACAGAATTAAGCTGTTTGTGGTGGTGGAAGATATTTTGTAATTGTTCCAACTAATTTTTGTCTTGCTTCTTCTGTTCTATCTCTTATTGTTCTTGCATTTTCAGTAGCTTCTGTTCTATATTGTGCTATTAGCTTTACTGATTCTGTTTGATAGTTAATAACAGAATCAATTAATTTTTGAACTGAGTCTACAGAATAAGTTTTTCCATAAGCTGCTTTAAGTGCTGCTTGTTCGAGGCCAGTTCCAACTTCTGCAACAGCTTCTATTCCTTTTTCAGCTCCCCTTACCATTGCCTCTTGTGTTTGAGTTATTTCATACAATCCTTTTTGTGAAGTAAATATTGCATCTAGGGTTGTGAAAACAGTTTCATTTGTTTCAAAAAATGTAACAGATCTTCTATAAACAGCATCTTTTGCATCATGAGTTTGTTTTAATTTTACCATTAATACATCACTTACATTGTATCCTACGCTTAAATTTTCAGCAACATCTTTTATTAATTGATATTTTCTATCATCTAAATCATGGGCTCTTTTTGCCTCATCTCTTGCCAATTCCATTCTTGATCTTTGAACAGGATCATCTGGTGTAGATTGCAATGTTTGTGCAGCTTGTTCAAGAGTTTTTCTTGATGCTTCTAATTTTCCTTCTTGTGTTTTTAAAACTTCATAGGCAATTGCTTCTGCTCCTTTTACTGCAAGTCTATAATCTCCATAAGCTCCTAATATTTCAGCTTCTCTATCAAGCTGATCCTTTGTATCTGTCTGAACACTTCCATAATTTCTTCTTATTTTTTCAAATCTATCATGAGTTGTTCCTCTTCTTATTCTCATCCAAATATTACTTACTTTTTCCATTCTATCAATTTTTCCATCTGCTAATTGTCCTACTAATTTTTTTGAATCATCAACTATTGAATCAAACATTCCTGTTATTGCATTATATCTATCAGCAACTCTCATTTCTTCAACATTATTTCTAACCATTTGATTAAAAGTGCTTGTGTATCTTATTGTTTGAGCAATTGCAAGAACTCTTGGCTCATCAACATCTCTTACATCTTCAAGAAGAGATACTAATCTTGATTCTTCACCTTCTTTATGAACAATTCCTAATTTTTGTATAACTCTTAATGCTCCATCTAAATATTTTTGAATACCAGAAGTCTGTGCAGCAGGTTGTGTTAGTGTTTGTAATGATTCTCTTGATTTAGTTTCAGTTACAACTTCAGCAGCTACTAGTTTAGTTATATCATTAACCATGTTAATCAAACAGATAAAAAATCATTTATAAATATTTATATTATGTAATTACTATATAGTTGTCAGTATAATAATCTTTATAAATCATTATATTTAAAGATAATTAATGAAGTCTGAGATTAATTCTATTATTCAAGTTGGAAGACAAAAGGATCTTAGTTTAAATGATTTCTTAAACATGGCTGATGTTGCATCAGCAGCCAGGCAACTTGATGAAGAGGTTGATACACAACTTAATCTTGATGAGAGAAAAACAGGGCTTAGAAAAAAATTATTAGATGCTGCAAATGCAAGAGGAGAACCTTTAACTCCTGCTCAAGCAGATATTGCAGTTGAAAATTTCTTTTCTGGATTATATTCATTTAAAGAACCTAAAAGAAATTTTGAAACAAGACTTGCTGAAGTTTATGTTGATAGAGTAAGGATAGGAAAATATTATGGAATTCCAACACTTACTGTAGCTGTTTTAGCTGGAATAATCTGGGCTGGAAGTTCTATTGCAAGTTCTATTCGTACCCACTATCTTGAAAAAGGAGTTGAAACTGCTGTTGAAAGAACATATAATGAAAAACAGAAAATTGCAATGAGTCTTGATGAAATTTCATCATCTCATGAAAGAATCCAGTTGCCAAAAGATGGACAGGAAATAGTAAAAAAAGATATTGAACTTTCAAGAAGAGACTTAAGAGATGCAGATAAATTCTTTTTGGAATTTTGTCCTGATGGAAGTGCAGAAAAAGCAGTTACTTCTGAAAATTATGGGTCTGTTCAGACTAAAATCGGATCTGTTGAAAGTTTGTTAACAGATGCTCAAACTCAAATAGAAGAAGCAAAGGGTCTGATTGGAACTCAAGAAAAAATAGGTTATACAAGACAAACTCTTGATTCATTAATAGGAGAAATAAAAAATTCAAAACCTCTTCCTGTATTTTTACAAAGAGCTGAAAATGCTTATAATTCAGGAATCGCTGCACTTTCTAGAAGAAAAGTTGATGAGGCAGTTAAATGTGGTCAACAATTAACAGAAATAAGAGGGAATATTGGACAATTTTCAGGACTGACTTCAAGAGTTGAAAAAACTTATGCAGATATTAGAACAATTGCAAAAGAAGATGCTGCAAAAAAACAAGGAGAAGAATTATACAGAGAAGCAGCACAACTTATTCAAACTGCAAATGTTCCAAGATTATCAGAAACTGTTCAGAAACTTGAAGGATTAGATGAAACATTGAATCAAGAATATAATATTTTAATTGTAGATAAGCCAGGATGGAAAACAGGAGATGATAGATATTATAATAATGATAAAAGCAAGCCAAGTTATTATGTTCTTGTTGAAGCAATAGACTCAAATGGAAGTGTACTTCCAAGAAATATTAGGAATTGTGAAACAGGGCAAACAGAAAAAGTAACAATGTGGGGAGAAGGAATTACATCAGATACTTGGGAAAGAGTCAAAGCAGATAAAATGGATAATCATCATGTTGATAATAATAAAATAGGATATAAACAAAGAGGATATTTAAGTGAAACAAAAACACTACCTGGACTTGTTGAAAAACAAATTACAAGTGGTGATTGGAGGAAATAATGACAATATCAGGAAGCACTGTACATAAAGGAATAAAAACAACAATTAAACAAGTAGAAGAAGAAGCAGAGGCAGTTGAAAAAGAAGTTTATACTTATGAAAAACAATTAAGTTCCTTAACAACAGAAAGAGAAACTTGCTATGTAACTCTTGCAACAACTTATCTTCCTGAACTTGAAGCAGAATCAGTGAGACAGACTCTTTCTCAAGTCCAAAATGAAGTTACAGGAATTTTTGAAAAAAAACAGAGAAGAAGAGAACAACTGGATAATCTTATGCGAGAATCTAATACTCAAAGAGGATCACTTGAACTTCAACTAGGAGAAGTAAATTCAATGCTTAATCAAAAGACAGAAGAAAGAGATGGAATAAAGAGAACAATCAGAGAA
>JAGVIM010000097.1 GCA_020056045.1 Nanobdellota archaeon
ACTGGTTGCAATAAAAGTATGTATTCTTTTTCTATATGCAGGAGAAATTGCCATTGCTGCTTTTTCAATATCAGAATCAACAGCTCTAGAAAGCGCGCAGATTACTGGCCCATCAAAAGTTCCAACAATTTTTGCTATCTCATTTACAGAATCATAATCACCAGGAGAAGAAGCAGGAAAACCTGCTTCAATTATATCAACTCCTAATTTTGCAAGTTGCTTTGCTAGTTCTATTTTTTCATTTTTAAGTAGGTGAAATCCAGATGCCTGGTCACCATCCCTAAGAGTTGTGTCAAATATAATTATTTTATCAGTCATTTTAATAATATTTATTTAATGAGCTAGATTAAATTTTATTTAATCCAGCAAAGTTAAAAGTAGCAAAGCTAAATTCAATTCATTTTTATTATAAATTGTTTTAGCCATATTAATAATGTAAAAACAAGAACTATTTAAATTTTTTGTTGTTAATCAAGATATCCCTTTGCCTTTAAAAGTTCTGCATTAAGAATTCCTCCACCTGCAGCACCACGAATAGTATTATGTGAAAGTCCAACAAACTTTATATCAAATACAGGATCTTTTCTTAATCTTCCAACAACAACAGCCATTCCATTTTCAGAATCTTTGTCTTTTCTAGGTTGAGGTCTGTCATTTTCAGTTCTATAAATAATAGGCCTTTTTGGAGCAGATGGTAATTCTAACTCTTGAGGAACAGATCTAAAATTATTCCAAATATCAATTATTGCTTCAAGTGAAGGATCATCAATTTTAAAATATAAACTTACACAAGCAGTATGCCCATCATATACAGGCACCCTATTGCAATGAGCACTTATCTCAAGTCCCTTATGGTTTACAAATCTGCCATTTTCAATTCTTCCAATAATTTTTAATGGTTCTCTTTCTGTTTTTTCTTCTTCACCACTAATATAAGGGATAACATTATCAATTAAATCAAGTGATGGAACTCCTGGATGTCCAGCACCAGAACTTGCTTGCATTGTTGTAACAAAAAGTCTGGAAACATCATAGCCAGCTTTTATTAGTGCATAAACAGGAGTTAGATAACTTTGTATAGAACAGTTTGGTTTTACAACTATAAATCCCTTTTCATAACCTCTAGCACCTTTTTGTTGTGGGATAATATCCAGATGATCTGCATTTATCTCAGGAATAATCATTGGAACATCATCAGTCCATCTATGAGCAGAAGCATTTGAAACAACAGGAAGTCCACATTTAGCATAAGCTTCTTCGAGTGTCATTAGCTCTTTTTTATCTTTTAATTCAAGTGCAGAAAAAACAAAAGCACAATTTCCCAAAGCAGAATCAGTATGGTTTGCATTTCCAACAACTAATTTTTCAACTCCTGTTGGAATATCTTTTTGCATATGCCATCTTCCAACTACAGCATCAGAATATTTTTTTCCTGCACTTTCAGGAGAAGCAGCAACATAACTAACTTCAAACCAAGGATGATTTTCAAGTAAAGAAATATATTTCTGTCCAACCATTCCAGTTGCACCCAATATTCCAACAGGTATTTTTTCAGTCATAATTTCCCAATATTAATTTAGTTATTTTATATTTCATATTTATACTCTTCTATAATTTCTTAAATCAATTCCTAATTCCTCAGCAGTATAATTTTTAAAAATTTCTTCAAGATGTAATTCTATATATGGTAATTTTACTAAAGGTAGTCTTAATTCACTATCAAACATATGAGCAAGGGGAATTGGATTTTTTCTATAAAACACTCCTTGTCTTACAAGGGGATTTATTTCCTCTTGTAGATTTAGTGCTTTTCTAAAATCCCCTTTTAAAGATGCGTTTGTTATTCTTGTAAAATATTTTGGAGCAATGTTTGCACTTGCAGATATTACTCCTAATCCACCTACATGCATTATTTGAAAAACAAGATCATCTTCGCCAGAAAGAACTACAAATCTTTCTTTGTTAGTCTCTGATATAATTTTATGAACTGCTTCAAGATCTCTTGACGCTTCTTTTATTCCAACTATATTTTTAATATGAGATAATCTTATAACAGTTTCAGGTTCAATCCTGGAACTAGTTCTTCCAGGAACATTATAAAGAATAATATTGCTATTTGGTAATAATTTTGCTAATCTTTCAAAATGTAAATAAATTCCTTCTTGAGGGGGATTATTATAATATCCTGTGACATGAAGAAAACTAGAAGGACCTATCCTTCTTTCAATATTTAAAGATAAATCTATTGCTTCTCTAGTAGAGTTTGAACCTGCTCCAACTATAAATTGTAAATTAGGATAATTATAACTTACATGATTAAATAATTTTTCGACAAGTATAGCATGTTCTTCTGGGGAAAGTGTCGAAGATTGTCCAGTTGTTCCTGCAATAACAATCCCCCTTACACCCGACCTTTCCTGATCATAGATTAATCTGAAAATCTTTTCATAATCTATTTCATTATCCAACCCAGATCCTTCTAGCATAGGAGTAATCAATGCAGTATATGTTCCATTTAATTCAGGTGCTTCAATTGGATGATTTCTATATTCCATAAAAAACATAATTTTAAATACTATATTTACTTAATGTAAAATAGTTTACAAAATATATAAATAATGTAAAATGGTAACAATAGCACACATAGTAGAAAAAAGGATTGAAGAAAGACCTTTTATACAGGAAGCTTTAGCCAGAGGAATAATCAATAATGCAGCATTGGCTGAAGAACTAATGCCTGATGTTGAAAAAGAATTAAAAAAACATGTAAAGTTCTCTGCAGTAAACATGGCCATTAGAAGATTGTCTGAAAAATTGTCTATTAGTTTTATTAACAGGACTAAATTTGATAAATCTGCTAATATAACTCTAAGGTCTAGTCTAGTTGCATTTGATATATACAAGGGAACAGATATTCAAATTTATTTAAAAAAAATTTATGAATTAATAAACCTTAACTCAGGAGATTTTTTAACAATAACGCAAGGACTAAATGAAGTTTTTGTAATATCAAATAAAAAGTATGAAAAAAAGATTCTTGAACTAATCCCTAACAAATATATAAAAACATCCTACAAAGACTTAACTAGTCTAACAATTCATATTCCAAAATCATCTGTCGAAGTTCCAGGACTTTTTTATCTTGCAACAAGGGCTTTATTATGGAAAAATGTTAATATAATTGATATAATTTCAACTGTTACAGAAATGACTTTTATTATAGATGAAAAAGAAACAACCAAGGCCTTTGAAGCACTTAATGAGCTAATCAAACAGCATTCATAAAAAATATTATTTTTTCTTTTTATCTTTTTTATCAAAGAAATTCCACCTATTGTTTGCATAATAGGCAAGAGCAATAACAACAATTAATCCAATTAATGAAATTATAAATTTTAATAGATCATCTGCATAGTTCCAAACAGAACCAACTCCATATATTATTAATCCAACTCCTCCAAACATAAGTCCACTCCCAACACTCATGAGTCCAAATCCCAGGGCGCCAATAGCAATAACAATAATTCCAAGTGGAAGAGCAACAAAAAATATTTTTCTTGCATGAATTCTTTGTGCATCATCATATTCTTTTTGGCATTTAGTATAATCATAATTACAATATCCACCTTCCATAGGAACTGATTTTACACCAGGACTTCCAACATAACTATTATTTGTCCATACTCCCCCTAAATCAGTACAATTTTTTTCTGTAATTATATTTCGACAAAAATCATTATACTCAGGACCTTTTCCATATAAGGTACTAATTCCATATACTCCAACAGAAACTGTTAGAATAAATATTGCAATTCCCAAAACTAAGTTCTTAATATTCATTATTAGCTAAAGTCTTTTGAATTTATATAGTTTGTGAATAAATGCCCTAACAATTCCCTAAGCCTTTGGTTTAACTTTCCAGGAGAGATAACATTAATTTTCCCAAGAATAACAAATAATATCTCCTTCCTTTTTGATTTCTATTTCTAATTTATTTTTTTCTAAAGAAATATTTACTTCTGGCATTATTAGTTTCTTACAGCAGGGTCTTATTCCTAAGTTTGGAAAACTATCGCCAATATGAAACTTTCCGTCCCAACATGGTTGTTTTAATAAAAAGATATAACTTCTTGTGGGAATAACTAAATCTGAATCAGGCTCCCAATATCTCCACAAATCAGGATTTCCGTATTCAGATGGGAGTCTTACTTCTTTAGGTATTCCTGTTTTTAGATCAATTTGGTCTGGATGGATTAATCCAGGTTTCCCTTTTGGAATTATAACTCTTATTTCATCTCCTTCAAAAAAATATTCCTTACCTTTCTTTATAATTTCTGGATGTTCAATCATAATATTATAGTTCTTAAATATAGTATCTAAAAATTCTACAAAATTAGACCCTTGTAAACTATTAATCATCTGAATATCTTTACTTTTTTTAGCATTATTTAAAGCTAACCAGTATTCTTTCAATGTAAGAATAGAAAAACCTAATTTTTCAATTAATAGCCTTGACTCTGGATAGGTAAGATAGTTTACTCTTTTTTCTTCATCGAATGATATTTTTAATTTAAGCTTTTTTTCTGCATCTGTAACATCTTTTGATTTTTTCAAAAAGTCTCTTTTTATCCATAGTTTATTTGAAGAAGAATAAAAATATTCATTGAAAACTTTTACAACAGGTTCTAGTATTGGAGCTGTTTTTTTCCTGGATAATTGCATACCAGTTCCCCAAAATTCAACAAATTCTTGTGTAGTCTCAATATTTACATTACCAAACTCAAATTTAACAATTTTTTTAAGAAGATCAAAAATAGCAGACTTGAATTCTTTTGAACTATTATTAAAGACAAGATAGACCCTTTCTCTATTTACAGTAACATTATCATCTTTATAATCAGTAATTCTAAGAACTGTTAAAGGTAGATTTTTATTTATGTTGTTTTGTTTAGCTAAATCAACTGCTTTTTTTATTAGTTTATTTTTAATCTCTTTTCCTTCTTCTCCAAAACCATGCTTTATTTTAGCAACTGCAAATCCAAAACCCCAATCTTCTTTATAGTCTCTTCCAAATAAAATATTTGGATCATCAGTATTAAGCAGAAATGACATTAAATCACTATAAAAATTGTTTTCATTATTAATTCCTGATAATTTTTTTAAGTAATCCATTATTATTTTATCTTTCTCAGTCATTTTGTGAAATACTCTATTTTCTGTATCCATTAAGGTTGCTCCATGTAGTATTTTTGCTAGATCTTTATCAGGATAAATTCCAGCTCCGAACATTTTTTGTGTAATTAATGCAGTGCAGGAACCTATAATCTCCATTGTTTTAGGCAAATCTTGAAGCAAGGAGATCTCAGAAGCAATATGATGGTCTATTATCGAGATGAAGTATCTTTGAATTTCTGGTTCCCTATTCTGATCTACTGAAATCCATCTAGCTAATCCTGATTGTTTAGCTTTAGTATACCCTTCTTCTTTGTCTAACAATATTGCATCAGAAATCTCGTCTCCTAATAATCTTTTAACCTCATCTGGAATTTTATAATTTTGAACTATCGGAATATATGTGGTCTTTTCTTTGTCTAAAAGATGATTTCTCCATGATTCAAAAAGAGAACTAATTACTGTATCAGTATCCGGATTTTTATGTCCCATAACAAATACAATATCTTTTTTCTGTTCTAAAGCTTCTTTTAATCTTGATTTTGAATTTTTAATAAATTCTACAAAATCTTGATGTTTTGCTTCACCAGGTTCTGAATTATAAAATATTTTAGATATTTTATCTAAAATGGCCACTCTCTCTTTATCATTTTCAGATAAAGCATTAATCTTCATTACCCCAAGTAAATCAAAAAATCTTTCTCTTATCTTATAAATTATTAATTGCTTAGAATCTTTAAATAAACTCCCATAATTTTCTAAAAATTTTATAATAGAATCATAATATTTTTTAGATTTGTCATACTGCTCTAATAAATTTAAAGCCTCTTTTAATATTTCTAATTTAATTGGAGGTTCTAATGGTTCTATTCGGCATTCCCTAATCATTTGCATTGGTTGTTTAGCATCAACTGGAATTCCTTGATCAAAAGAAGGTTTGCCTACAGATGTAACATAGCCCTTTATTGGAGCTCTAGGCATTTTAGGAGTAACTGAAAAATCTGGACTCCAATATTTCCAACTTGTAGAAAATTTATTTCTGAATCTCTCTATTTTTTTAGGGATGCCTAATTTAAAGTCTATATTCTTCTCAGGGTTAAACCATCCCGGCCTAAAGTCTGGTTCCAATGATTTTTCTTTTCTCCCAGAATACTCATAATCATTAATAATTTTAGAATGATCTATCCAAGTTTTATCTATAAGATAAACTCTATCCAGCCACTCACAATATTTACTTGAGGTTAATTCGTTAATCATATCTTCATCTTTTTCATTTTTAGCATCTTCTAAAACTTTCCAATACTCTACCGGATTTAACATAACTGCTCCTAAGGAAGCAAGAATTTTCTTTGATGCATCAAAGTCTAAAAAATTTATTCTTCCTTCATCATCCCAACTAAGTTTAATTCCCGCTTGTTCAGAAGCTTTTTTGACTCTGCTGTCAATTTTTAATGGCTTTCTTGAGACATATAATCCTGTAGATTTTGAGTAGAAAAAATCAGATTTCATATTTTTCTCCAAAGAATAATTTAATTTCAAATTCTACCTCTTCCTTGCTTCCAGAAGCATGCATAATATTTTTTGTCACTTTTCCGTTTTTTGTCAATTCTTCCATATCTTGATCTCCTGCAAAATCTCTTCTTACACTTCCAACAGGAGATTTAGAAGGGTTTGATAATCCTCTTATCTTTCTCATTTTTTGTATTGCATTTTCTCCTTCAATAATCATTAATATTGATGGCTCTTTAGTCATATAATCTATTATTTCCTTTTTTATTTGTGGGAACTTTTTTAGTGATTCCTTATATAATTCAGATACTTGCTCTTCTGTTAGTTTTATTATATTTAAACTAGAGATCATTAAACCTTCATTTTCAATTCTTTTTATAGTCTCTCCAACTAGTCTCTTTTGAATGCCATCTGGTTTGATCATTACTACTGTTTTTTCCATAGAAAAAGAATAATATTCTAATATAAATATCTTCAGTTTTAAGCGATAAATTTGAACATTTAGTTAAATGCTTCCCAAAAACACTCCCCGACTTTATCGTCGATAACACTCGTGAGGACCTTAACCTTAGTTACATACCCTCTAATTATTTAATCTTTATCTCTCTATTTAATATACCCGCCTTTCTGTAGATTCCATAGATGTCTATACTCACCTGATTGGCCAATCAATTGTGCATGTGTTCCTTTTTGAACAATTTTTCCATTTTTCATAACTATAATTTGATCTGCTTTCATTATTGTTGATAGTCTATGGGCAATTATAATTGAGGTTCTTCCTTTCATTAATTTTTCCAAGTCTGTCTGTATTTCATGTTCTGTTTGAGAATCCAATGAAGATGTTGCCTCATCTAAAACTAATATTTTTTTATCTGCAAGAATTGCCCTTGCAATTGAAACTCTTTGTTTTTCTCCACCCGAAAGTTTAACTCCTCTTTCTCCAACAATTGTATTTTCTTTATTTGGAAAAATTTTTATTATTTTATCTAACTGAGCAAATCTAATTGCTTCAATTACTTCTTCTCTTGTTGCTTTTGGATTTGAAAATGCAACATTGTTATAAATCGTATCATCAAATAAAACACATTCTTGAGGAACAATTGACATCTCATTTCTTAATGATTCTTGTTTAACTTTCCTTATATCTTGATTATCAATTAATATCTCTCCTTTATTTAAGTTATACATTCTGTAAAGAAGTTTGATAAGAGTTGTTTTTCCACTTCCTGAATGTCCAACAAGGGCTATTTTTTTATTTCTAGGAATCTTTAAATTAAAATTATCAAATATCTTTCTTTTTCCATAATTAAATGTTACATTGTTAAATTCAACTTCTCCATATTTTATTATCAATCTTTTTGAATTTGGTTCATCTTTTATTTCTTTTTTAATTTTTCCATATTCAAATAAGTCTTGATAATCTGCCATTGACCTATAAAATCCCCTAAGTCCATGTACAAATCCATACATATTTCCAATCATACTAAGAAATATTGTGTAAATAAATGCAATAGTTCCAAGGCTTAGTTCTCCTGACAGGAATTTTGTAATAGAGAAATATACTAAAAAGAATATTCCAAATCCTAAAATCAGGCTTTGAACAGAATCTAGCCATCTAAAATAATTCCAATTGTTAACAATCTTGTTTTGTGTATTTTCTATAAGTTTTTCATATTTTTTCTTTATTAATTCTTCTTTTCCAAAATACTGTATTGAATCAATATTTGTGAAAATATCTGCAGTATTTCCCTTTTCTATATCTTCTGCAGTATTTGCCTCAAGATTTGCACCTGCTGACATTCTTTGTATAAAAAAACTATAGGCTATAAAGAGAAGGGTTGTAATTAAGATTATTAGGGAAGATATTTTATCAAAATAAAAAATAGAACCAACTCCAATGATAGTTTCAAATATTAAGGGAGCCACATTAAAAACAATAACATCTGTTAATCTTTCTGTTGCTCCCGCACCTCTAGTTAATCTGGAAATCATGCTTCCTGTTTTATGAGAAACATGAAAACCATGGTCTAGACTTACAATGTGATTAAAATATTTTCTTTTAAGGTCAAAAATAAGTCCACCTTCTAGGCGATTTATAAAATGAATATGTATCCATCTAAAAACAGAATTCATAATAATTATTAATATGTATAATAATCCAATTATAATTAAAGAATTTTTAAAAGCAGTTGATGTTAAACTACCTGTATCATAACTAGTTCCTTTATCAATTATAACTTTAAACAAAAATCTATCAATAACTACTCTTGATTCCATCAAAATTGATAAAAATAATATTAAAAATACAATCCACCTATATTTGTATATCAGTTCAAAATATACCTTAAGATTATACTTAAAATCAATACTTTGTTTTTCTTTTTTCATAGAAACCTCTTTTATAAAAATAAAAATTAATTTAAAAACTTATGTAATACCCTTTTTTCTATACATAACTTTATATATTTCTCATACCTATAATTTATATCATTAATAAATAAAATATGCCTAATCCTGATTATTTTTCAAATTTTAGCCCAAAATCTTTTTCATTTGATGATTTAGAAAAAGAAGATGAAAAAAAAGAAAAAGATTTATTTGATAAAAAGAATTTAAGAAAAGACATTTGTTTAGAGAACTTTGAATAATTCATTTTTTAGCAAACTTTAATGAATTTTCAAAGGGCTCTTCAGAGAAATTTGCTATTTTGCAAAATTCTCTTTAGACTAGATTCATTATATATACTGTATAATTGATTATGAGATTAATATGTCAAGATTTATTTTTTGCGTAAACTCCCTATTTTAATTCGTGAGAAAGCAAAAATAAATCTTGAGCATGCTCAAGAACCAGTATGGCGTA
>JAGVIM010000080.1 GCA_020056045.1 Nanobdellota archaeon
AAAATTCTATTTTTACAGATGCTTATGCAAGTAATAGTAATTTTACAACAAGAGATTTAACAGGCTCTGATTTTAGGTATTCATACTTAGCAAATTCTTTATTTACAGGAGCTGATTTAACCAATGTAGATTTTACAAATGCAGACCTAACAGGAGCTGATTTAATTGGAGCAAAAACTTTAGGGACACTAGGGTTAGTAATTGCTTCTTTTAGAATAAAAGGCTTAACAGGAGGAACTAATTTTGAAAAAATATCTGGTAAAAGTTCAAAATTTAATACATCAAACCTTACAAAAATATCATTTAAAGAGGCTATTTTAGAGAAAGCTGATTTTAGTACAACAACTTTAAACAAAACCAGTTTTGAAAAAACAAACTTAAAAGAAGCTATTTTTGATAAAGCTATATTTATAAATGGGTATAATCCCTCAAACAGGGAAAATGTTCCATAGAAAATTATAATCTAATATTTTGAATATAAAAAGAAAATTTAGAAGTAATATATAAAATCATAGAAAATCAAAAAAGTCTAAATCTAGGCAAAATACAAAATAATTATTGCAATAAAACATCAATAGTAAGGATTAAAAAAGCTGAAACTTAGTAAATATATAAAAAACTATTAGAGATAACTCGAATTATCAATAATTAAGCTTTTGTATTCAAGTTATAATAGATATTTTAAAGATGTAAATTTTATTATAATTTTGGATAAATTTAATGACCACTAATTTAAATATTCTTACTGCAAATGAAATAAAGTTATTTGATTCACCACCAGAATTTAACAGCCATCAAAGAATAATAAATTTTATACCTGCTAAATGGGCTGAAAATATCATGAATGAAATGAGATCTGATGAAAATAAACTAATTTTTTGTTTGTTACTTGGATATTTTAAATTTAGTAAAAAATTTTATACACCAAATAAATTTCATAAAAAAGATATAATCTATGTCTCTAGTAAATTTAACTTAAAAATTGATAATGATAAAATTAAAAATTTTAAAAGAAATACTTTAATAAGGTATTATGACATAATCATGCAAAATCTTGGTATTGTGGCATTTACTAAAACTATTAAGAATCAAATGTTTATTGAGGCTAAAGAGTTAGTCAAAAAAATGTATAAACCCAAAAATATTCTTATTGCTATACTCCAACCTTTAATTTCAAAAAATATTGAAGTTCCAAATTATAATATTTTTGCTGAAATAATTACAGCTGCTTTCAATAATTATGAAAAAGAACTTCTTTTAATAACAGACAAAAAGCTAACATTAATAGATAAAGCCTTACTTGATAATATGTTAAAAACTGATGAAAAATATGATTCAGAAAATAATTCTAATAATAAGGATTTGAAAGTAAAAAGATATAAAATAACGCAATTAAAAAAAATAAATTATTCTACCAGACCTAATAAAATTAAAATTAATCTTGAGAATATGATTACGTTTAAAGATTTATTTTATATTCTTACTGACACAATAAAAGATTTAAATTTATCTAATGAAACAATAAAATATTATGCTTATTGGGCTTCAAAAACTGATGTATTCAATATTAACAGAAAAGAAAAAAGGAAAATTTATTTGGCTCTAATTTGTTTTCTTATTCATCAATATTTTACACTTCAAGATATATTGATAGATTCATTGCTCAATTCTGTTAATACAATTATTAATTCAGCAATTAAAGATGATAAAGAACAATATTTTGTTACAAGAAAAGAAAGAGAAGATAAAACCTTTGAAATAATTGATATTGCAGAAAGTAATTTTAATTTTACAAAAAATATTAGACAAATTACTTTTGATACTTTACTTGATGATCATGAAAAAATTAAGAAAATAAAATTAATAATGGAAATGGAAGAAAACTCTTATTTAAAAATAGAAAATAATTTCAAAATTATAAAAGATGAAACAAATAAAAAAAGAAATAAAAGTAATTATTATCAAATACTTGAATCAAAATACCTAAAATTACAAAATAGAGTTGGAAATATAATTAAAAATCTTTCTTTTAATGAAAATTCTTTGAATAAAAACCTAATTAAAGCTATTAAATATTTTAAAATCCAGAAAGGAGATATAAATAAAAATGCTCCAATAGAATTTATAGAAGATGAATTAAAAGAAGCACTAATTGATAATGAAGGTAAATTCAGACCTAAATTATATAAAATGATTCTTTTTGAAAATATTGCTAACGGTATAAATAGAGGTTCTTTAAGCCTTGTAAATTCCTATAAATACAGAGATATAAATTCTTATATGATTGATGAGGATTTTCTAAAGGAAAATAAGGTTGAACTAATTGAAAAAGCGGGTTTACAAGATTTTGTTGATGTTAAAATAGTTCTTGATAATTTGATAGAAACTACAAAAAATCAATATAAAAAGACAAATAAAAATATTTTACTTGGTAATAATGAGCATATAGAATTTAAATTAGGAAATAATTATGTTCTTAATACACCAAAAGTTGAAAAAGAAGAGATAAACTCAGTTTCATTCTTATTTGAAAATCATAAAAATACTTCTCTTTTAGAAGTTTTGTCAGTAATTAACGAAAATATTTCATTTACTGATTCTTTTGAACATCCATCAATTAAGTATATGAAAGAAAAACCCTTATCATCATCTTTTATTGCAGCAATTATTGGATATGGTTGTAATATAGGTAATTCTAGAATGGCTAAAATATCAAAAAACATTAAAGAATCTGAGCTTGAAACTATTTCGGATTGGTATTTATCTTTAGAAAATATTCAATCAGCAAATAATAAAATTCTCAGTTTGATGAACAAATTGAATCTACCAAATGTTTTAAAAAAGGATAAAAAAATAACACATACATCAAGTGATGGACAAAAATTCGGAGTAGGTGTAGATTCTCATTTGGCACACTATTCTTACAAATATCTTGGTTTAGGTAAAGTTGTTACAGCGTATACTTTTATTGATGATAGACATTTTCTTTTTCATTCAACAGTAATTAGCTCAAAAGATCGTGACGCTGTTTATGTAGTAGATGGTTTAATGAATAATGATGTTGTAAAAAGTGATATACATTCAACAGACACTCATGGATATACTGAAGCAATTTTTGGTTTAACACATGGTCTGGGATTTTCATATGCTCCTAGAATTAAAAATTTCAGAGATCAAAAATTATATTGTTTTAATTCAGAAGAAAAGAAAGAATATATTAAAAAAGGCTATAAAATACTACCTAATGCACAAAATTATATAAATTTAAAATTAATAGAAGATAATTGGGATGAAATATTAAGATTTTTAATAAGTATAAAACTTAAATATACAGAAGCTTCTCAAATATTTAAACGACTAA
>JAGVIM010000171.1 GCA_020056045.1 Nanobdellota archaeon
CAAAAGTGTTTGAGTGATGAAATTAGCGAGAGCTAGAAGAAAGTGGCGAAGTCAAGTTATTATGGGAACTATGAGAACTATGAGAACTAAAATAATATGTACTATTGGTCCTGCAAGTAGAAAGCTTTCTATTTTAAGGAAACTTGTAAAAGAAGGTATGAACATTGCAAGAATAAATACTAAGTATGGTAATGTAAAAGAATTTGAAAAAATAATTAATGATTTGCAGAAAATTGATTCTACTAAAATATTAATTGACATTAAAAGTCTAAAATATATCAATTGGCTAAAAAAACAAAAATTTGATTATTTAGCAGTTTCATTTGCAGAATCTTCTGATAAAATAAAAAGGATAAGAGAATTAATGCTTCCTAATAAGGTCAAAATTATTTCTAAAATTGAAACAAAGAAAGGAGTTAATAATCTTGATAATTTGATAAGAGTTAGTGATGGAATTATGGTTGCGAGAGGGGATTTGGGAGAAAATGTTCCTTTAGAACAATTGCCTTTATTTCAAAAGTTTATAATAAAAAAATGTAACAAAAACAAAAAAATGGTTATTACTGCTACTGAAATGTTACTTTCTATGGTTAATTCAAAGGTTCCTAAAAAGACTGAAGTTAGCGATGTTGCAAATGCAGTTTTAGATGGCTCTAATGCTCTAATGCTTTCTGAAGAAAGTGCAATTGGAAGATATCCTGTTCTTGCAGTAAGGATGATGAAGAAAATTATAGAAGATACTGAAAGAAAAGGAAAGTTCTTAAAATAAGTTCTAACTTAATTTCCTAAATAAGGATTAATATAATCAATTGCGCCTTGAGGCGTATCTGCAACATAAAAAAGACTACTGATTCCTTTTCCAAATTTTTCTCTTTGTACTTTTTCTATATGGGCTAAAAAATGTTCAAAAAAATTATTTGTATTAATTATTGCAACTGGTTTGTTATGTATTTTTAGATATCTTGAAGTTATTACATCTGCTATTTCATCTAATGTTCCTATTCCTCCTGGCAATGCAATAAATCCCTGAGATCTTAATTCCATTATTGATTTTCTATGTCTTAAGTCCTCTGCTGTAACTAATTCATCTTCTCCTTCTGCTACTTTTTCAAAAATCTTTGGTAGTATTCCTATTGCCTTTCCTCCATTTGCCTGAACAGATCTTGCGACTTTTCCCATTAAACCTAGATTACTTCCACCGTAAACCAAATCATGTCCATATTGCCCTATAAGTCTTCCTAGTTCTGCTGCTGCTTGTTGATAACACTCTGCAACTCCATTTGATGATGAACTAAATACACATATATTTGCCATTGATTTTTATGATTTAAATGGTTTAAAAATATTTGGATTAGTTTTAACTTAAAAATAGCAAGACAGACTTAAAAATAAGCTATTTTTAATAGGTTTATGGATAATCAGTATCTTAAAAATATAAAAAAGGGTATGAGGGTAGAGATTCTTACAAAACAGAATAAAATTGCTAGGGGAATTGTTGATGATCTTGCAACAAGAGATCCTTTTAATTTGTATGGCATAACTGTTAGGTTAAAAACAGGAGAAATTGGAAAAGTTCAAAAAATAATTTTAGATGATGGTGAAAAAAATAAAAAAAATATTGAAGCTATAGAAAATTTAATTAAAAATGGGGAGAATTTACATATAGAATTTAAGTCCAGTTGTCTTTGGAGTTTGAATTTTTCTGATCAAGAAATAAAACAAACAAAGTCCTATGATCTTCATACATTTAAACAAAAGGCATCTAAAGTAATAATTGCAAGGTCAATTGCTGCTTTTTTAAATTCAGATGGAGGAAATTTAATAATAGGTGTAAAAGAAAAAAAAGGTGAGAATGATAAGATGATTCATGATTTTGAGATTGTTGGAATACAAGATGAATTTAAGAAATTAAAAGATCCCAATATTGATGGATATAAGCGAATGATTATGGATGAAATTTTGAGAAGTTATTTCCCTTCAAAAATTTATAATCATTTAAATGATTATATTTCAATGGATTTTGTTGAGTTTAATTCTAATGGTGAAAATAAAATATTATGTTTTCTTAAAATTAAAAAAAGTGATATAAAAGTATTTTTAGATTTAACTGGAAGAAAAATATTTATGATAAGGACAGATACTGAAAGTAGAATTTTAGAAGGAGAAGAATTAGTTGATTATTGTATGAAAAGGTTTAGATAATAAAACAAAGGTTTAAATAAAATATATATGTTGTATTATCCTATAAAGGAGGTTAAAATGGATGAATGTTGTAGTCCTAGGTGTTGGGCAGCTAAATTGCTTGTTGTAGGTATAATTCTTATTTTAGTAAGACTTTATACTGTATGGGATATCTGGGTAGTCTTGGGGGTACTTTTGATAATTAAAGCAATAATAATGTTTATTATGCCAACATGTATGTGTCAGACAAAATCTAGCAAAAAGAAGTAATTTTTTTATTTTTATTTTTATTTTAACTTTTTCTCTAGAAGTTTTTTAATAGTGGAAAAGTCAGCACGTTTTTGTGTTGCAATCATTACTTGACCTATTAAAAAATTTAATGCTTTTCTTTCTCCTGTTTTAAAATCTTGAACAGATTTTTCATTCTTTTTTAGAATCTCATCTATTATTTTGTTTAAATGGGATTCATCTGTTATTGCAAGTGAAGATTCTGCTTCTTTTAATGGTGAGAATGATTTTGGAATAAATTTTCTTAAAATATCTTTTGCTTTTAATGGTGTTATCTTATTTGTTTGTATTAATTGAAGAAGTTCTATTATATGTTGTGGATCTATTTCAACATCATCAATTGTTTTTTTATTATAATTTAGAACTCCTAATAATTCTACAGTTATCCATGGAAGGGTTATTTGAGGGGGAATTTTTTCTATTACTTTTTCAAAAATTTCTGCTATCTCTAAATTTTTAATAAGAACCTCCGCATTTATTTTATTTATTTTATGTTTTTTAATTATTTTTTCTAGTTTTTGCATTGGTGATTCTGGCAATGACTTTTTTATTTTTTCAACTCTATCTTTTGTTATTTTAATTATTGGAAGATCTGGATCTGGAATAAATCTATAGTCTTCTGCCTGTTCTTTTAATCTCATTAGTTCTGTAATATTTTTTTCAGAATTCCATCTTCTTGTTTCTTGTTGTTGAGGTTTCTCTTTTTCATGCCTTCTTAATTCAGAAATAATTGCCCTTACAATTTCTGTTATTGAGTTAACATTTTTTATTTCAGCTCTTTTTGAAATTCCTTTTATATTAACATTAACATCTGCCTTTATCCCTGCATCTTTGTTTAGAGCTTTAATGTAAGAAAGAGTCAAAATCAATTGTCTTAGCCAAATTTCAACTTGTTCTGCAGAAGTAAAATCTGGTTGTGTTACAATTTCAACTAATGGAACTCCTGCTCGGTTATAGTCTATTTTTCCTGTTTCTGGATTCCAGGCAGCAGGGTCTTCTTCTAGATGAGCTTCTGTAATTCTTATTCCGAGAAATTCTCCATTTTCAACAGGAGGTGTTGAATGAGCACCTGAAATTGTTTTTTGATAACCTGTTGGCATGTCTGGCCAGCTATAGTGCTTCCTCTGAAAGATTAGAGGCTTTCTATCTTCAATAATATTTGGCTTGCAATTTAACATTAGTCCTATTTCTAAAATTTTATCTATTGCTTCTTTATTTGGAAGCATTGGTTTACAACCGGGTTGGCCAGTACAAATAGGACAGATATTTGTGTTTGGTTTTATCTGTTTCATGTCATGAAAGTTTTTACATCTACAGAATAATTTCTCTTTAGTATCGAGATATCCATGTATTTCAAGGCCAATCATTACATCTTCATTTTTATTTTGTTCTACCATAATAATTTAGAGAAAATCTGCTTAATAAATTTTTGTAGTTATATATTATTCATTATATCTTATTCCAATAATCTTTAAATAATAATTTTTCATTGTTATTTAGATGGTGAAGAAGAAAAAAGAGGGTAAATCTGTTAAAAACAAGGTGAAAATTGATTCTTTTGAACAAAAGTTTCAAGAAAGAGAAGAACTTATTAAAAAAGAGCAAAGTGGAAAAAGCGCTGGAAAGAATTATTTAGGGCTATTAGTTTTTTTAATAATTTTAATTTTAGTTGTTGACAGTGTATCTTTAATTGTTTATTATAAACCTAAAATGGATTTTATTAAAAATACAATAAATAATCTCAATGGCCTTAGGCAGATTGGTTTAAATAAGTGCAGTGATGGAACTATTGTTAATACTTGTTCTAAAAATAAATCTTATTATTGTTATGAAGGAAATTTAGTTCAAAAAGCATATACTTGTGGTTGTCCTAGTGGATATAAGGTTGATTTTCAGAGTTGTGTTAATATTTAATTGTATTATTCAAACTATATTAATAATGTAAAAACTAATAAGCTTTGCAGATTAGGGTGTTAAATGAGAGCAACAGAAATCATAACTTTTATTTATATTTGTTAAATACTAACAATATATTTATAGTTGTTATTTTTAATATTAGGATGGCAAGAGAAGATATTAATATTTTAAGTGAAGAAGAAATTAATGAGAAATTAAAAGAAATTTCTGGTTGGGAATACAAAGACAATAAAATATCAAAAGAATTCAAATTCAGGGAATTTTTAGATGTTCTTGCTTTTCTTGTAAAGATGGCTCCTTTTTTTGAGAAAAATGATCATCATCCAGATATGCATATTTATTATTCAAAAGTTTTGTTTGAATTAACAAGATGGGATGCAGATGGAAAAGTAACTGATATGGATTTTATTACTGCTGTTGAGATTGAGAGGGTGTTTAAGGATTTTGAGGGGATGAAATAGAAAGATATTATTTATTTATTCATAGGTTTAGCACTCTTCCACATTACATCAAAATAACTTTTATATGCTTTAGCTGCAGCTGAATTTTCAATTATAATTCCTTCTGGCTCATCTGTCCAAATTATTATTGCTATTTTGTCTCCATAAATATTTGTAACAGCAGGACTTTCATTAAGGTTTGGAAGATATCTGTATTCTGTTGTTTTATTATCAAGCTCTTTTCTATCTTTTCTTATTATAAGTTTTGTATGAATTCTATTTTCTTTTTTCAATCTGTCAAATTGCATTGCAAATTCAGGCATTCTTTCTGAGAACTGACCTTCTGAACCAAAAGCAAAATTATCTTTCCCTGTTCTTGCAATATCAAGAAATATTGATTTAATGCCTTTTATTCCTTTAAATAATCTGACCTGTCCTTCTATTTTATTTGTTATGTGCATTTCTTGGAGTTTTGGAAGAATAGATCTTACATCTTCTTCCTGTTCTTTGATAAAGTCTAATAATCTTTTTGGACCTGTTGTTTGAAACCATTTTACTTTTCCTATTGAAACATAACTTGCTAAACCTTTTTCTAAAAGAATTTTTAGAGAATTATAGCAACTGCTTCTGTCAATTTTAGCAAGTTTTGATATTTTTCCTGCTTTTAATGAGCTATGCTCATTTAAAACTAAATATACTTTTATTTCATTTGGTGAGAAACCAAGTTTTTCTAAAACTTTTGAGGGTTCCATTTAAATCTTAATAATTGTTATTATTTAAACTTTATCTTGTTGTAGATATATCTACAACAGAATTATAAATAGGGCTTTTTCATCTTTTTTATAAGATGGAATACAAAACAAGTGAGGAGATAAGAGAGTTGCAGAAAAAGATCTGGCAGATAAGAAGTGATCTGCTGGAAAAACATCCTGAAATGGATGCAAGAAAAGCTGAATGGATAGCGAAAAGAATGCTCTCTCTAGCTTAACTCTCAAAATAAAATAACAAGGAGAAGGAGAAATATGACAAAACAAACATTAAAACAAAAAATTCCCATAAGATTTATAGGTAGAGTCACAGATAATTGGGTGAATGGAGTAAAAAACTGGCATATCCAGAATGCTACACCTGGATTATATACTCTTGACATAGAGCATATTCCTGACGAGCTTGTATCTTTGCACAACAATCCAGACATAAAAGAAAGTATTGAAGAAGCCTATAGTAAAAAACTCTGCCAACATAAATGCAAAACTTGCTTTAATGAAGAAAAAGGACTTTACAATCAATTTGTATATGGAATAGATAAACAACTAGTTTTAGATAAAACTGGTAAGCCAAAATTAAATAGGATAATGACTTTAGAAGATACTCTAAAAGTTGTAGATCAGGCAATTGAAATAGCTAGAGAAGAAGACCATGATTTCAAGAGTGTCAAGTTCTTAGGTCCTGGCGAGTTGTTAATGAATCCTCAACTTTTTAGAATTATTGAAGAATATAAGAAAAGAGGAATACAATTTAATCTATTTACAAAAGGAGCATTAATAGGAAGTGATGAACTTGCACAAAAATATCAAAGAATGACTGCAAAAGAATTGGTAGACAAACTTGCAAACTACAATAATGTAGGATTATTAATGTCCTTCCAATCTTTCAATGATGAATTGCAAGATAATCTTGTAACAAGCATAGATGAAAAAGGAAACATAGTAGGTTTACAAGGATATTCTAAAATAAGAGAACAAACGCTTGTGAACTTGTTTAACTCAAAATTCTATAACAGTGGAATGACAAATAGAATTTGCATAATAAATGCACCAATAATTCCAGAAAACATAGATGAATCCTTTGATATCTACAGGTTTTTTATAGAAAGAGCAACTCCGGTTGTAATGACTCCATCAATGTTGAGTGGAAAAGGTTGCGGAGCATATCAAATAACTGAAAAAGAAAAAAAAAGATTTCAAGATAAACTTGTAGAACTTTATGCAAAAATATATGCCTACAATGTGAAAAAAGGAGTGCAGACAGATGAACAAATAAGGAATGAGGGAATAGCTTCATATGTCGGTGCAGAGCCTTGCAATCAGGTGGCAACAGGATTATACTTGAGGGCAAACGGAATTGTCCAAATGTGCCCTGGAAGATTTGATAAAGAAACAGTATTTGCAAATGTCAATGATACTCCTCTAAAAAAAATCTGGCAAAATTCTCCTAACAAAAAAATGGGAATTGAAAACTTACAAAATCTTGTCAATAATAAATGCCCTGCAAAAGATGGATATGCTTTTCTTCAAGACTTTTATGATAGAGTAATGAAAAGATATCAAGAAATACTAAATAAAGGGTGATTTTATAAATAATACTTCTTTTGGTTTCCTTATGAAGAAACCTTTTAAAAATCCAGAGAAGGCAGGTAGATTTTTATGAAGAAACCTTTTAAAAATCCAGAGCCAGGTGATAAAATAGAAGTTATAATTAATGGAAAATCTGATGTTGGAATTTTGCTAGATAGCCATGATACTGGTGTTTTGTTATTAAAATTAGATAGTGGTTATAATATTGGATTTAAGAAAGAAGATATAAGTGAGATAAGGGTTTTAGAAAAGAAAAAAATTGAAAAGAAAGATGAAGGGAAATTTGAATTATCTCACCAAAAACCAGTTATTGATTTTATTCTTACTGGAGGAACTATTTCATCTAAGTTAGATCCTAAAACTGGGGGAGTTAAATGGTTGATTGATGCAAAAGAATTATTTTCAATGTACCCTGAAATTTTTGAAATTGCCGATGTAAGAGTTTATAGTCCTTTTATGAAGGCTTCTGAGAACATGGATTCTAGGGATTGGATAAGAATTGCAAAAATTGTTTCTAAAAGTTTAAATGATGAAAATGTTAAAGGAGTTATTATAAGTCATGGAACAGACACTCTTCATTATACTTCTTCTGCTTTATCTTTTATGCTTGGAAAGTTAAATAAGCCAGTCGTACTAACCTATTCTCAGAGATCTAGTGATAGGGGTAGTGCTGATTCTAGATTAAATTTGATTTGTTCTGCTAGGGCAGCTCTTAGTGATATTGCAGAAGTAATTCTCGTTGGTCATGCAAATATGGATGATGAATATTGTTTTGCATTAAGAGGGACAAAGGTTAGAAAAATGCACTCATCTAGAAGAGACACTTTTAGAGCAATAAACACTAAGCCAATTGCAAAAATTTGGCCTGATGGAAAGATTGAAACTATTTTAGAATATAATAAAAGAGGAAAAAATAACACTAAGATTAAAGTTGATGCTGTTTTTGATAATAGGGTTGCTTTAATTAAATTTTATCCTGGACAAGATCCTAGTATTTTAGATTATTACAAAAAGAAAGGTTATCGTGCAATAATAATTGAAATGAGTGGACTTGGACATGTTTGTTCAGAGGGTAAAAATAACTGGATTCCTAAAATACAGGAATTAATTAAAAAAAGAATGTTTGTTTATGCTGCTCCTCAAACATTATATGGAAGACTTGATCCTTTTGTTTATTCTCCTGGAAGAAAATTACAGGAAATAGGGGTTGTTTATTTAGAAGATATTTTACCTGAAACGGCATTAGTAAAATTAGGATTTGTACTTGGACATAAATCTTGGAGGGGAAGTATTGCAACAAAAGAAAAAATGCTGCAGAATCTTGCTGGAGAATTTAATCCTAGATTAGGGGAAGAATTTTTATAATTTATGAAAAAGAGTTATTTATTTTGGATTATTGGAATTATTGTTTTAATTTTTATTATTTGTTTAATTGTTTTAATTTTAAGGGGAAATGAAGATGATTGGATAAAAGATTCAAGAGGAGTTTATATTAAACATGGAAATCCTGCTTTAACTCCTAATTATGTTAAAGAACAACAAGATTTAATTAGTTGTTCAAGAGCCTTATATGGAAACATGAAAGCAAGTGGAATAAACTTTTATTCACAATGCCTTGGAAGATGCATTGATTATTCTATTGATATTGTTCATGTTCCAAGAATTAGTGAAGATGATTTAGTTGAAAATCAGTGTTCTGATTATAGAAAAGGTTTAACAAAACATTTTATTGAATTGGATGAAAATGAAAATATTGTGAGAATTGTGGAGTAATTTTTATTTTAATTTTTTTTCTATTCTGTCTAACTGTTTTTTAATTACTTCAATTTCTTTTTCTGCTTTCTTGTTTATTTCATAATCATATTCTGCCCTTATTCTATCTCTTTGTTCTTCTCTATTTTGAGACATTAAAATTATTGGTGCTTGTATTGCTGCTATACAGGATAGAACTAAATTAAGCAAGATAAATGGATATGGATCCCAATGTTCTATCCAGGCTATTCCATTAAATATTACCCATAGAACCAAAAATCCTATGAATGTTATTATAAATTTCCAGGAACCTGCATGATCTGTTAAGTAGTCTGCTGCTCTTTGCCCAAGAGTTCTTTTATGGATTAATACTGGATGTTTATCAATATTTTTTAAGTTCATTTTGTCTCTTTTATATTATTTAGTATTAAATCTAATTTAAATAGGTTTTGAATAAAATAAATAAGGCTTATTATATATTCAATTATAATTATA
>JAGVIM010000162.1 GCA_020056045.1 Nanobdellota archaeon
ATTACAAGTTTGCTCTGGAGATAATTTGCATGATGGTTATTCTGCAATTAATGGAGATTGCAATGATAATGAGGCAAATGAATGGAGAAATATTTCTGGTTATTTAGATAATGATAATGATGGTTATGGAATAGGAAACTTATTACAAGTTTGTTCTGGAGATAATTTGCATGATGGTTATTCTGCAATTAATGGAGATTGCAATGATAGTGATGTTGAAAAATATATAAATCTAGGTGGTTATTTAGATTCTGATGGTGATGAAAGAGGAGCAGGAAGCTTATTACAATTATGTTCTGGAAGTAGTTTACCTTCTGGTTATTCAAATACAGGAACAGATTGTAATGATAGTAGTTCAGATATTTGGAGAATTGCATTTGGTTATTTAGATAGTGATAAAGATAATTTTGGTATTGGAGAGCTTTTACCTGTTTGTTCTGGATTTGATTTACCTTTAGAATATTCTCTTACTTCAGGAGATTGTAATAATAGTAATGCTAATGTTAATCCAAATGCATTGGAAATTGCCTATGATGGAATTGATAATAGTTGTCAGGGCTTTGATTTAGCAGATATTGATTCTGATGGGTATTGTAATGAAGGATATTTAATACAAAATGCAAGTTTACAATGTCCAAATGAAATAGGAATAATGGGAACTGATTGCAATGATAATGATAGTAGTGTAAATTTAGGTTCAAGTGATTTAGCTAAAAATTGTATTAACAATGCTCCTGTTGTTAATAATATATCTGATAAAAATATTCAAGAAACAGAAGTTGTTAGTGTTGAAATTAGTGCCAGTGACCCTGAAGATGATAGTTTAACTTATTTTATAAATGATACAAGATTTGTTCAGGATCAAGTTAATAAAAATATTTTTAAATGGCAAACAGATTATATGAACGAGGGAGAATATTTATTTAATGTAATTGTTAGTGATGGGCAAATAAATTCAAGCATTGATTTTTCAGTTAATGTTGTTAAGACAAATAGAGCTCCTGTTTGCAATAATATTTCTGATTTAAGTTTTAATGAAGATGAATCAACTATTTTAAATTTAAGTGCTTATTGCTCTGATGCTGATGGAGATAATCTTGTTTATAATTTAAATAATCTTGATGATTATTTATTAATTGATATGATTGGAGATACTGCAAATATTTCTTCTGCAAATAATTGGTTTGGAAATGAAAATATTGTATTTAGTGTAAGTGATGGAGTTGATGAAATACAAACAAATCAGATAAATATTAATGTTAATGGAATAAATGATGCTCCTGTTTTAAATGAAAATATTGGAGATATTTCTCTTTATCAAAGTACAAATTCTAGCGATGAAATAGATCTTAATGATTATTTTTCAGATGTTGATAGTAATTTGAGCTTTAATGTTAGTGGAAATCATTTTATTGATGTTGTAATTGAAGATGGAAAGGTTAGTTTTTATCCAAATAAGGGCTATATTGGACAAGAAAATGTTGTATTTTCTGCTGGTGATGGGGAGTTTAATGTTGTTTCAAATGCTATTGTATTAACTGTTAATGATGTTAATGAGGCTCCTGAATTTGGAGAAATGAATTGTAGCGCTAATATAATGGAAGATAGTTTAAATTCATGTCAACTAAAAGCAACTGATCCTGAAAATGATAGTTTTGAATTTAGTGTTTTAAGTCAAACTAATATGAATTGTAGTATTTTAGAAAATGATAGATTAGAATATATTTCAGTTAAGGATTATAATGGAACTGCTTTATGTACAATAAGAGTTAGTGATAGTAAAGATGCTTATAATGATTGGATATTTAATGTTGTTATTGAAAATGTAAATGATGCTCCTGTTATAACTGATTATTATCCTAAGGAAAATCCAAAATTATTAGCAAATATAAGTAAGATATTTACGATATTTACTAGAGATATTGATAATAAAGAAAATATATTCTGGAAATTAGATAATGAAACTGTTGGTAATTTATCAAGTTATACATTTAATAAACCAAAGGGAAATTATAGTTTAACAGCAACTGTTTCAGATGGAGAATATGAAGCAAGTCATTTTTGGAATATTATTGTTGGTAATGTGAATGATTTTACCTGCAGTGAAATACATGGTCATGTTTGCAATGAAAATCAAACTTGTTCAGGTGAATTTTTAGGTGTTTATGATAGTAATTCTTGTTGTTCTGTTTCATGCAATCAAAGACCTCCTGAATTTAAAAATATAAAGAAAATTTTAGAAAATCAAACAGGAAATATAATAATAACTATTGATAATCCTCAAAGCTATGAAACAATTTATCTTAGAAATAAGATAAATGTTACAGCTCAAGTTGAAAATGCAAGAACAGAAGATATGGATTTTGATGTTGAATCTTATATTTATGATGTAACTAAAGAGAAAGTTGTTAAAAAAATTAGAAATAGTTTTAATACAGATAAGGGAGATCATAAGAGATTTAGTTTTGTTTTTGAACTTGATGAAG
>JAGVIM010000006.1 GCA_020056045.1 Nanobdellota archaeon
AAAACAAGCAAAAGAAGAAATAAAAAAAGGAAAATTCAAAGAATTTAAAGATAAAGTAAAAAAAGTTTATAAAAATTAAATCTATTTCTCGTAACATGATTTATATTATAAGTAACATAAAGAATTTTATAAGTATGTTACGAATCACATATTTTATGTGATTAATCACAGAAAACTATTTAAATCCCTATATCTTATCTCATATATGACAACCATAGATGAACATAGAGAAATATTGAAAGAATTCATAGATGATATAAATGAAAAAATAAGGTCAAACCTAGTTGTAGAAAGACAAAAGATTGTAGGTTTTGCTGCATCAGAAGCTTCAACTAATCTCTTTGCTATCTATCTTCATTCAAAAAATTTGGTAGAACCTGGCCATAATATAAACCATAAATTTTTTGCATCTATGAAAATTGCAGAAAACAAATTTGAAATAGATTTTCTAAATAAACAGAATATATTGGAATTATTAGTAAAACAAGAAGACTATAGAAACAAACTTTGTTATGGAAAAAAGAAAGATTCTAAAATAGTAGATTCTGCAATAAAAAATTTATTTGAATTAAAAGACTTAATTGATAAAGAACTGGAGGAAAGATGAATGAAATAATCCCCTATGTTTATGATTTCTTATCAATGGTATTTGAAGAAAATAATCTTAAGGAAAAAATACAGGAAATAGTATTATTTGGCAGTGTTGCTAAAAAAATTCATGACAAAAAAAGTGATATTGATTTATTTTTTAATATAAAAAATATTAATAACTCAAAAGAAGTAGAAGATTCTATAAAAAATATTTTAAAAAGTTTTGAAATAAAATCTGAAAAAACCTGGAAATTAAAAAAAATATCTCTTCCAATTAATTTCATTGTAGGAGATTTAAATGATGAAACCTGGAAAGGAATCAAAGATGAAATTATAAGTTCAGGGATAGTTTTATACAGTAGATATAAAGAATTACCTGAAAATGTCCATCATTATTATTTGTTTAATTATTCATTAAATAATTTAAAAAGAAAAGATAAAATGAAATTTATAAGATCGGCTTTTGGTTATTCTATTAAAAAGGGAGAAAAAGAATATAATCAAAAAGGAATAATAGAAAATTTAAATGGACAAAAATTATCATCCAATGTAATTTTAGTTCCTTCAGAAGATTCTATAAAAATTAAAAAGTTTTTTAATGAACATAAAATAATCTATAAAATTTTTGAAACATGGATAAGAACATAAATCTTTTCAACATCTCTTCTACAGATAATATTGTATCTAATAAGTAGTAACAAAATAGAAAACTTTATAAACCTATTTTTAATTAAATACACATGGGAAATGAAGACATAACTAGTATCTTTGATACAATAAACAACATAGCAGAAAAACTTTTTGTAGAAGACAGAGTATCAAGAGCATTAACAGACCCTAACCCAATGTTTAGAGGCTGGGCAATTACTAGTCTTAAAAACGCCTATCCAACTCTAGTAAGGGGATTTGTAGCAGATAATGCATTTTACTTATCATTTCAAGAAGAAGGAGAATTAAAAGTACTTCATGCAGGGGAAGTTCCAAAGCAAAGTGGAGCTTATGTTCAAACACATAATTTTGATACAGGATTACAGACAAAAAGACCTTCAATTATACCAAGACCTCATTTTGATTTAATAAGACCTGAAAGTAATGAATCTCCTGAAGATTATGTTCCTTCAAATTAATATATAAAATGCCAGAACAACAAACTCCTCAAATACAAGAAAATAAATCAAAAGAATTAAGACTTGAAGAAATGTTTAAACCAGATTCTTCTGAATTCAGATATGTAACAACATTCACTCAACAAGCAATAATGGATGCTTCTCCTGAAATGAGAGCTTTTGCAATCAGAAATTTAAATGATATTGGAGAACATCTTCCAGGACAACCAAAAATCCTTGGAGGATATGAAAAATACAGAAAATTATATCTTAGAATAAAAACCAATGAAGGAAATGTTCAAGATATCCAGGTTTCTGAAATTCCTTCAAAATATGAAACAGAAACCTCAACACAGTTTACAATAAATGGAGATAATTTAAAGTAATAGATTATTATAATTCAAAATGACAAATATAATAGACCTAAAAAAAAGTTATGAAGAACTTTTAAGAAAATTAGATGACAAACAAAAGCAAGAAATAGAACCAATATTAAGGAAAATGAGGCAAGGACTAGAAATGGGCATAGAACCTCTAGTAATAGCAGCACTTTTAGATTCTGATGAAAAGATAAGACTCAGTCATATAAAAACACTTAATAAAATGCTTCACAATACTCTTTATTCAGGTTTTATAGCAGATAATCAAATCTACATTGTTCTAGGATCAGAAGATCCTGAAATAAATGAAGCTATAAGAGGAACTTATCTTTTATGTAATATGCCTAAAACCTATGTTGGACATGTCTCTAATTCAAGGGCCAGATTTAATAGAAAGTGTAGATAATTTTAATATTTCTTGTCTTACAAAATCACTTAAATCAGCAACATCTTTTCTTAAATTTCCATTTCCACTAGAATTTGTAACAATAGGATTTCCAATTATCATTTCAACCCTGCCATCTAATTTAGGAAAATAATCTCCTCTTTTCCAAATTTCATAAGAACCATTTAACCATATTGGAACTAAAGGACTCTGAGTCTTTAAGGCAATATAGGATGCTCCATCTTTAAACTCATTAAGTTTTCCATTATGACTTCTCTTACCTTCTGCAAATACACCTAGATATCTTTCATCTTCTAAAACCATTTTAATTTTTCTAAAAGCAGCCTTATTTATCTTACCCCCATCAAAAACTATCTGTCCAGTTAGACCCAAAAGAAAATTAACTATACTTGCCTGAACTTTACCAAACCTAGAACTAGAATATTTATAAAAATCTAAAGTACAAAAATGAATTGGTTTTTTACTATTTATTCCAGCAATCATAAAAAACGGATCAAGATAACTAGTATGATTTGCAACTAAAACAGCTCTTCCATCTGGAAGATTCTCTTTACCATAGGTTTTTACATCATACAATGATCCAAAAATAGGGCCTAATGTTCTTAATAGAGTTTTATAAACAAAATCTGAAGTCTCCATAAAAAAATAGAGAAAATAAAGTTATAAATATATTTATATCCAAATAACATATAAGTTCCTAGATTTGTTTGTAAACCTTTAAAATCTAAAAGATAATTTTAAATACCTATAATCACTATCAAAATCATGAAAGCTAAACTTTGGGGGTATCCCCACAACTCAAACTAGAAATATAACAAAAATCAATTCTAGTTTAGCTTTTAAAAAATCAAATTCTTTCAACAATTTATCTAATCTTTTTAATATCTCATTTTCTCCTGCTTACTCTTCCCCATTATCTAGAATCAATATTAATAAGAACCTTCTTACAAACAGGCTACATCTCAAATAGATTTCTAATTTAATTAATCGACAGGTTTATAAATATGAAAGGGTTTTTTACTTCTCTCTCTTTTCTCTCTCTTGCCCAAAA